>JAYTBL010000859.1:0-7396 GCA_043736975.1 Polyangiaceae bacterium | reverse complement strand
TGCGTTCGACGACGTCGTAGCGTGCAGCATCGGGCGTCCTAAGTCGAAGGTGGCGTGTCGGTGACTCAGGGAATGAGCTCGTACCATCGCAGAGTTGTAACGGGCCCAAGAACCGTCGGCGGTTCGCCGCATCGTGGACCGCGTTCGAGTCGCTGGGCGCGCGCTTTTCGGAATCGGAAGCCGGCCGCTCCCGTCGGAAGTGGCGGCCGCCTCTGCGGGGCGGACGCACGATGATGCAAGCAAGCGCGTCGCCGTGAGGGTCACTGGCATCGAATGGCCGCACTCCCAATAGTCAATAACTTGCAGCGGCGCGACAAGACCGCTGCGCGGCCTGTGAGCTCAACGCGTGCGCGCCGGCATACGAGGTCTGCGCCTCGGGTGACTCGTGCGGGGGCTGCTCGACCTGCGTTCCAGTGCGCGTCGTGACCGACGGGCTGCCGATCATCATCGGGCTCTGCCGACAGCTCTGAGCGCCTGGCCCGGGCCACCCCCTGGCCTGTCCGGGCCATACGGTCATTCGCCGATCGGTCGATAAAACGAGGGGGTGCCGCGCGGCACGCGGCTCGCAGTGACGCCCCGCATGCTCGCCACCGCGCACAGCGCCGTCCTCGTGGGTCTCGCCGCGCACCCGGTTCGCGTCGAGGTGCAGGCCACGCGCGGTGTGCCTTGCTTCGAACTCGTCGGTCTCGCCGAGATCGCCGTCCGCGAGAGCCGCGTGCGAGTGAAGAGCGCGCTCGCGCAGCTCGGGGTCGACCTCAGCGAGTACCGCGTGATCGTCAACATGGCGCCCGCGGACGTCAAGAAGCGCGGGAGCGGGTTTGACCTGGCGATCGCGATGGCCACGCTGGTCTCGCTGGGCGTACTGCCCGCAGAGGCGCTGGGCGACGTGCTCTTTCTCGGCGAGCTCTCGCTCGACGGCACGTTGCATCCGCTCCGCGGCCTCGTCGCGCATCTCCTGGGCGCAAAGCAGCGGGGCGTTGCGCGCGTGATCGTCCCGGCTGCGAACGAGAGCGAGGCCTCGCTCGTGGACGGCATCGAGGTCGGGATCGCCGACACGCTCTCCGTGCTGGTGGCAGCCCTGCGCGGACAGCAGCCGCTGCTCACCGTCGCGGCGCGCTCCGAGATGCCGGTGCCGCTCGCGTGTGACGACCTCGGCGACGTGCGCGGGCAGGCGAGCGCGCGGCGGGCGCTCGAGGTCGCCGCTGCCGGCGCGCACAACCTCCTCTTCATGGGACCGCCGGGCGCGGGAAAGACGATGCTGGCCCGACGCCTCCCGGGGATCCTGCCGAGCCTCAGTCGCGCGGAGGCCCTCGAGATCCTCGCCGTGCAGAGCGTGGCCGGCATGCTCGCAGGGCCGCGCCGCGTCGGGGCGCGACCGTTCCGCGCGCCGCACCACACCGCGAGCGAGGCGGCGCTGGTCGGCGGCGGGGAGCTTGCGAGGCCCGGCGAGGTGAGCCTGGCGCATCAGGGCGTCCTCTTCCTCGACGAGCTCTCGGAGTTTCGCCGGGGAACGCTGGAGTCGCTCCGGCAGCCGCTCGAGGATGGCTTCGTCACCATATCGCGCGCGCAGAGCGTCGCGACGTTTCCGGCGCGGCCGATGCTCATCGGCGCAACGAACCCCTGTCCGTGTGGGCGGCTGGGGGACGGGACCACGCGCTGCCATTGCCGACTCGATCACATTCGCGGCTATCGATCGAAGCTCAGCGGGCCGCTCATCGACCGACTCGATATCCACGTCTCGCTGGCGCCGGTCGACGTGCTGGAGCTACAGGCGCGTGCCTCCGGCGAGCGCAGCGCCGCGGTGCGGGCGAGGGTGGAGCGCGCGCGACAGATCCAGCGAGAGCGACAGCGCACCAAGGAGACGACGGCGTCGGCGAATGCCCACCTGGGCGTGCGTGACCTGGAGCGACTGTGCGCGCTCGACGAGGCGAGCTCGAACCTGATCGCGAATGCGGTGCGGTCGCTCGGCCTGTCGGCGCGCGCGTACGGAAAGGTCCTTCGGGTGGCGCGCACCATCGCGGACCTGGAGGGAGCCACCGCGCTCGCGGTCGACCATGTCGCGGAGGCGATCGCCGCGCGCGTCCTCGATCGCGGCCAGCTCTCGGTCGCCGCGGACGCGGCGTGAGGTTTCGTTCGCGTGACGTTGTTCGCCGCCGTCACGCGATGAAGAGGCGAATTTCAAGGAGTGAGTTCCATGCTCGAGCAGATTGCAGAGAAGATGAAGATCCTCAAGGGTGTCGTCGCCACCGTCGAGAAGCAGTTCGGCAAGGGCGCGATCATGGCGCTCGGCGACGAGGCCGGCGCGGAGCCGATGGCCACGATCGGCACCGGCTCCCTCGCCCTCGATCTCGCGACGGGCGTGGGCGGCTACCCGCGCGGCCGGGTGATCGAGGTCTATGGTCCGGAGTCGAGCGGCAAGACGACGCTCGCGCTCCACGCCATCGCGCAGGCGCAGCGCAGCGGCGGGGTCTGCGCGTTCATCGATGCCGAGCACGCCATCGACATCAACTACGCTCGCAACCTGGGCGTCGAGATCGACAGGCTGCTGGTCTCGCAGCCCGACACCGGCGAGCAGGCGCTCGACATCGCGGAGATGCTCGTTCGCTGCGGTGCGATCGACCTCATCGTGATCGACTCGGTTGCCGCGCTCACGCCGAAGGCGGAGCTGGAAGGGGAGATGGGCGACTCGCACATGGGGCTCCAGGCGCGTCTGATGAGCCAGGCCCTGCGCAAGCTCACGGGTATCGCGCATCGCACCGGCACGACGCTCCTCTTCATCAATCAGCTGCGCCAGAAGATCGGCGTCACGTTCGGCAATCCCGAGACGACGACAGGCGGCAACGCGTTGAAGTTCTACGCCTCGATGCGCCTCGACGTCCGGCGTATCGGCCAGGTGAAGGTCGGCGATGAGCTGGTGGGCGGGCGCACGCGCGTCAAGCTGGCAAAGAACAAGTGCGCGCCGCCGTTCACAGAGGCTGAATTCGAGATTCGATATGGGACGGGCGTCGACACGTGCGCCGAGCTCATCGATCTCGGTCTGTCGCGCGGTCTCGTCGAGAAGAGTGGCAATCATCTCTCGTTTGCCGGCACGACGTTGGGGAACGGCCGAGAGAAGTCGCGCGACGCCCTCGCCCAGAGCGCGGAGTTGCAGAGCACGCTGCGCCAGGCGATCGCAGCGTCAGGTCCGGTCCGTCCGGGCCGGCGCGAGGCAGCCGCGTGAAGCTCGGGATCTGATCGATCGATCGATCGGTGCGCAGAGAGCGAGGCGACCTCTTCCGAGCCGGTCTCGGTGGGGATCGCCTCGTTCTCGCGGCGGGAGGAGTTGCCCCGCGAGGGGCCGTCCGACCTTGGTCTCTTCATGCGGACCGTCGGCGGCGTGCGCATGGCTCGCTTCTTTCACCGACCCGAGAGAGAAGAACCCATGGCGACCTACGAGAGCCTCGAGACCACGACTGCCGTCGAGCTCCAGTTCGAGCACCGCTGCGAGTGCTGCGGGCACCTCGCGCACGGGATCCTGCGCGCCGAGGGGGTCGGCATAGCTACCGCCAACGCCACCTCCGAGAGCGCCGAGGATGCCTCGCTCCGTCGCGCGCGCTGGGTCGCCGGCAACAACCTGGGGCGGGCCCGGCTCGTCGTCCGCTGCCCGGCCTGCGGGAAGATGAACCCCAGCAGCCTGCGCAAGTACCAGCAGGGACGCTACGTCGTCGCTGCGATGATCATCGCGGTCTTCGCGCCGATCGCTGGCGTCTTGGGCTGGGCCTTCGCTGGACATGCGATCTGGGCGGCGGTCGCAGGCGCGCTGGTCGGATCACTCCTCGGCCTCCAGCCGGTCCTTCACGCCCGCACTCCTGCGCTGCCCGACGTCGTGTTCGCGCGACCCGAGTAGCGCTCGACGATCAGCCCGCGCGATCCGCGCTCCGTGACGAGAGCGCCTCCTGCCGTCGCTCCAGCTGCCTCATGATCGAGATGATGGCCACCGCCGCCATCGCAGAGAGGAACAACGAGACCGCGACCACCGCGTTGCCCGTCGCATCCTCGAACTTGAGCGCGGACTCGACGCCCGCTTGCTTGAGGCCTGCGACGGCGCTGATTCCCACGCCCACCAGCGAGACGACGCCGCTGAGTAGATAGAGTGCCCACCACATCGGGAACGTCCCCGGCACCGCTCGGTCGCGCCACGACTCGTCACCGACCGCGACCTCGGGATCGCTCGCGCGCCAGATCTCGGTGAGCGCCTGGTACGGCTTCCACATGCTCGCGATCGGGATGAACCACCAGCCGACCGCCCACCCCGGCGAGGTCATCAGCCCCTGCCCACGAAGAGCATGCGCGTTCTTCGATGCCTGATGCATCCACATTAGGAAGAGGACGCCGCCGGCCAGGCTCGCGAGCTGCGTGCCGATGCCGAAGAGGCCCATGATGCCCAGGTACAGGAGGCCAGCCTCGGCGGTCGGCTTGCCCATCGCCATCGTCATCCCGACGGTGATGATGGAGAGGCCCACCGAGAGCCCGATGAGCACGGCCGTCGCCGTGGTCTTCCAGCCGAAGCGGCCGTACGTGCCGAGCAGACCGTACGGTGCGCCTCCGCCGTGTGGGTAGTGCTGCTGCGGCGGCGCGTACGGGTCATAGCTCATGGGGGGCATCATCTTCGTAACCCGAAGAGCCACCGTCGCAAGGTAGGTCGCGCTCTTTCGTCATCTTCGGGCCCGGAGCTACCGCGTGACCACGTGATCACTCGTCGCCGATGGGCCTGATCACGCGGCACGGATTGCCCACCGCGAGCATGCCCTCCGGGATGTCCCGCGTGACCACGCTTCCCGCTCCGATCACGGAGCGCGATCCGATCGTCACGCCGGGACACACGATGGCGCCGCCGCCCACCCAGACGTCCGAGCCGATGGTGATCGGCTCTCCGAGCTCGTGGGTGCGTCGCAGCGCGGTGTTCATGGGGTGCGTCGCCGTGTAGAGCTGCACCGCGGGCCCGAAGAGCGTGAAGCTGCCGATCGTCACCGGGCAGACGTCGAGCACCACGCAGCCGAAGTTGAAGAACACCCGCTCGCCAAGATGGATGTTCGCGCCGTAATCGCAGTGGAAGGGCGGCTGCATCCACGCCGTGTCGCCGCCGCTGCCGAAGAGCGCGACGAGGATGCGCCGCCGCTCCGAGCTCGCGCTGTCGTCCTCGCCGGTCGCGCCGAGCGCCCGACAGAGATCGCGCGCGTGGACGCGCAGGCGAACGAGCACGGGGTCGAGGGGGTCGTAGAGCGCTCCCGCCAGCATCTTCTCGCGCTCGGACATGAGGCGAAGCATGATCGCAATTGGTGCCAGGCCGCGCGCTACGGCGTCCCGGACCGCGCCGCCGTCGCGCCGGCGGGCGGGGGCGCCTCCCAGCGCGCCTTCAGGTACGGGTACATCGTCTCGCCCATCGCGGTGATCTGCTTGATGTGATCGCCGGCGGTGACGCCCTCGTAGCCCCTCACGTGGAAGGCGCCGCGGTCGACGGCGTAGGTCTCGTGCATGTTGCGCGGCCCCACCAGCTTCGACGGTGTCTTGGTGCTCGACGTCATCTCGAGGAGCTTCGCTGCCGTCTCCTCGGTGCTGGCGTAGTCGACGGTCGGGATCGAGCTGTGGGTGATGGTGAAGAGCTTCTCGCTCTTGGTCGCAGCCTCGGCGAGCGTCGCGAAGCGCTCGATCGAGGCGCCGTTGACGATGCGCTTCTTGATGTTGCTCAGCGAGGTGAAAAAACCGTCGGCCACGATCACCGCATCGATGCGCTCCGCGCCAGCCGGGTCGCTCATGATCTTCGCCACCGAGACGAAGCCCGCGCTCCACGCCGAGAGCGCGACGCGACCGAGCTTCGCGTTCTGTGCGCGCCCGCTCTTGTCGATCTCCTCCTGCGTGTCGGCGAGGAGGTTCTGGAAGGACTGCGGATCGCGGAACGCGTTTGCGTAGAGATCGGTGCTCACGCCGAGATTGATGCTCACCACGGCGGCATTGATCTGCGACCGCTCGAGGTTGCCCTCCTGCAATTTTCCTAGCCCGTGGAAATGCACGATGAGGTCGTACGTGCCGCGATGCGCCGTGAACCACGTCGGCAGATAGAGCTCGCCGCGGCGGGCGAGCTTCGCGCGGTAGGGCGCCGTGCTCTCGAAGCGCTTCGGTGTCTCGACGAGTGGCTCACGCGCGCGCCCATCGCTCCCGTCGGCGCTCCGGGCGGGGTTGGGCGGATGGTCGTTCGAGCACGCGGCCGCCAGCGCCGCGCATGTGCAGAGTACAAGCACACGGGAGTCTTGCAGGCTCACGC
This sequence comes from Polyangiaceae bacterium, assembly GCA_043736975.1. GTDB lineage: Bacteria > Myxococcota_A > Polyangia > Polyangiales > Polyangiaceae > Labilithrix. The sequence goes on along the minus strand of JAYTBL010000859.1, from coordinate 1,095 downwards.
GACGTCTTGAAAACAGTGCTTTCATTCATCGCACCTGCGCGCTGATTCGTGCGGACCGCAGGGGTGAGTGACCAGCGCCTCACCTTCCCGAGGCGCGCGCGCGCTCCCGGATCAAATTCTGCCGGAAGTCTGGAGTAGATCAAGTTCGCTGCATGTGGGCATCACCTTTGCCTGTGGCCACCTCGTCGACCGGCTCGGGTTGGCAGCTCGCTCTCCACCGCCTACCCACGGGCACTCACACCAGAGTCCCGCCTCCAGAGAGAACGCATGCCCCAGCCGAAGAGTCCTCCGCCGCGCGCCCCCCTCCCGCCGATGGCACCGCAAGTGCCTTCCTCGCCTCAATCACTCCGCGGAGACGCGGCGCCCCGCCACGTCTCGGGCATCGCGCCGCGGCCCGCCTACTCGCCGCTGCCACCCGCCGTGCCCCCGCCGCCCGCCATGCCCACCGGGATGTCGTCGTTCGCGCCGCCGGGCAGCGCGCCCATCCCGTACGACGACACCGCGCAGACCTCGGAGGTCCGTCCGCCGGCGCAGACCCTCCACACCGTTCGCCAGCTGATCGAGACCGTCTCGATCCCGCGACTCACGTTGCAGGTCGAGCGCGAGGGCGGCATCGGCACGCAGCGCGCCGTGGTGCACGACGGTGACGTCTGCAAGATCGGCTCGCACGCCTCGAACGACGTCGTCCTGCGTGATCCGATGGTGTCGCGCTTCCACTGCCGGCTGGTCCGCGAGGACGGCGTGTGGACGCTGCGCGACTCGGGCTCGATGAACGGCACCACGCTGAACGGCGTCCGACTGCGCGACGGCGACATCGGCACCGAGGGGGTCCTCGCCATCGGCGACTCGATCGTCCGCGTCCGCGCGGGAGCACCGGCCAAGGAAGACTTCGTCCCGATGATGCCGTCGTTCGGCGCGCTCGTCGGAACGAGCCTGCCGATGCGCCGTATGTTCGGCCTCCTCGACAAGATCGCGCACAGCGACATCAACGTGCTCATCGAGGGCGAGAGCGGCACCGGCAAGGAGCTCGTGGCCGCGGAGCTGGTGCGTCGCGGCGCCCGCGCGCGCAAGCCGTTCGTGATCCTCGACTGCAGC
>JAYTBL010000858.1:0-2973 GCA_043736975.1 Polyangiaceae bacterium | reverse complement strand
GCGACGTGTCGCGCGTAGGACGGAGGCGAGGTCAGGCGGCGACGGGTGGGTCGCGCGCGCGACGCAGCGCGGCGAGAAGTCGGTCGATGGACGCGGGGGCCGTCACGAGCAATGGCAGCCGCGCCGCTCGCGACAATCCACCGCCTTCTTCGCGTTCTTCCGTCCTTCGGCCTCACGCGGAGCACACCGGCGCGTTCGGTCTCGATGAGCCTATGCTGCGGTCGTGCGCTGCTCCGACCTCGTCACCACGATGACCTTGCTCGCGCTCGCCGCCTGCGATCGCCCGCGACGATCGCCTCCTCCCCATCCGGAGGCGGCGGCGCCGATGGAGGCGGCGGCGCCGATGGAGGCGGCGGCGCCCGCTCCGCCGCCCGCGATGCCCGCCCCGATGCCCACGATGCCCGCGATGCTCGGCGGGCGCGCGTTCGACGAGCTTTGCCCCGGCGTCGTCCTGCTGGAGGACGCCGGATCGGGCGCGGCGGCTCCGGCGCGGGCGACGGACGTTACCGTCACGTTCCGCGCAACGAAGCAGAAGGTCCCGGCGTCCTCGGGAAATCCCGCGAAGACCGACTTCCTTGCGCTGATCGTCGCGCCTGCACTGACGTTCGAGCACGAAATCTTCCGCATAGGCACCGAGGGAGACCCCTTTCAGTGCTGCTCCGACGCGAACGCGAACGGGCTCGATGTGATGTGCGAATTCAGCGGCGTCGACATGATCGAGTCGCGTGCGACCGCACGAGTCGAGCACGACGAGCTCGTCGTCCGCTGGTGCGAGGCGGATCTCAGCACGAAGACGGTCGTCGGCCGCGGGGAGAAGCGGGCGCCTGTCCGGGTCGGCGCACACGTTCGCTTCGCCCATCCCCCCCGTCGATGTGAGCCGCGATGGTGACGTCGTACCGGTGATCGCGGAAGTCCGCACGCGTCATCAGGGCTTCACCATTGCCTCGGGCTTCACATGCGCGTCGAACTGCTCGGCGCTCACCAGCCCGGAGGCGATCGCCGCGTCCTTCAGCGAGATATTCTTCTCGTACGCGGCCTTCGCGATCGTCGCGGCGGCGTCGTAGCCGACGACCGGCGCGAGCGCCGTGACGAGCATCAGAGAGCTCGCCACGTGCTTCGCGATGGCATCGCGGTTCGGCTCGATGCCGACGACGCAGTTTTCGCGGAAGCTGTCGCACGCGTCGGCGAGGAGATCGACGCTCTCGAGGAGGTCGTGGATGAGCATCGGCTTGAACACGTTGAGCTCGAGGTGGCCGCTCGCGCCGGCGATACCGATCACAACGTCGTTACCCATGACGTGCGCCGCGACCATGGTGATCGCTTCCGCCTGCGTGGGATTGACCTTGCCGGGCATGATCGAGCTGCCGGGCTCGTTCGCGGGCAGGATGAGCTCGCCAAACCCGCAGCGCGGCCCGCTCGCGAGCAACCGCACGTCGTTTGCGATCTTCATGCACGCGGTCGCGAGCACGCGCGTCGCGCCGCTCGCTGCGACGATCGCGTCGTGCCCCGCGAGCGCGGCGAACTTGTTAGGCGCGGTGCGAAACGGCTCCCCGGTGAGCTCGGCGATCTTGGCCGCGACGCGCTCGGCCCACTCGGGATGCGAGTTGAGACCGGTCCCGACCGCGGTGCCGCCGAGCGCGAGGTCCATGAGGCCGTCTCTCGCCTCCCCGAGCTTCTTCTCGGAAAAGGCGAGCTGCGCAGCCCAGCCGCTCATCTCCTGACCGAGCGTGAGTGGCGTGGCGTCCATGAGGTGCGTGCGGCCGATCTTCACGAGATCCGCGAACGCTTCGCTCCGCTCCGTGATGGCGAGCCGGAGGCGCATGACCGAGGGCAGCAGGCGATGCCCGATCTGGGTCGCCGCGGCGACGTGCATGACGGTCGGGAAGACGTCGTTCGACGACTGGGACATGTTCACGTGATCGTTCGGGTGGATCGGCCCCTTCTCCGGGGCATCCAGGGGCTTGCCACCGATCTCGTTCGCGACGTTCGCGATGACCTCGTTGGCGTTCATGTTCGACTGCGTTCCGCTGCCGGTCTGCCAGACGACGAGCGGGAAATGATCGTCGAGATCCCCCGCCTCCACCTTCCCCGCCGCCTCGGCGATCCGCGCTGCAAGATCGGGCGCGAGCTTGCCGAGATCGCGGTTGACGAGCGCAGCCGCCATCTTCACGACGCCGAACGCAGCGATGACCGGGCGCCCGAAGCGTTGGCCGCCGATGCGAAAGTTCTGGAGGCTCCGCTGGGTCTGAGCTCCCCAGTAGCGTCCCTCGGCGACCTCGATGGTCCCCATGCTGTCGGTCTCGATGCGGTTGCTCATTTGCGCTCCGCGCCCGGGGCTTACTTCGAGCTCTTTTCGGCCGATTCGAAGAGCGGCACGTAACGCTCGTACGACATTGCCGGCCAGCTCTCGGCGGCGGCGGCGCCGAGCTCGCGCGACACGATCGAGACCTTGAACGCGGTCTCCTGATCGGGCGCCTCGTAGCCGGACAGGGGGCGGCCACGGCGCGACGTGTCGTGCGTTGGACAGGGGCGACGAGGTCAGGCGGCGACGGTTGGGTCGCGCGAGCGACGCAGCGCGTCGAGAAGGCGGGCAATGGACGCCGCGTCCGTCACGACGGCGCGCACGGTCATGCGGCCTGCGCACCCGGGCGCAGCGCTTGAGCTCACGCCGTTCCTCGCCGCGGGCAGCGGCCTGCACTCCGGTTCATGATCGCGCAGCTCACGAGCGCATCGTCGTTGGGCGCACCACCGCTCGCGGCGCTCGTCAGCGGGAACAAGATTCTGTGTCACCCGGCGAGCGTCGACTCCATCCCGTCCTCGGCGGGCAAGGAGGATCACGTCTCGATGGGCAGCATCAGCGCGAAGAAGCTACGCGACATCGTCGTCAACGTGCGCGCCTGCCTGGCGATCGAGATCATGACGGCCGCCGCCGGCCTGGACCAGCGCGCGCCGCTCAAGCCGAGCAAGGGCGTG
>JAYTBL010000857.1:0-15979 GCA_043736975.1 Polyangiaceae bacterium | reverse complement strand
AGCTGGCGCACGAGGCGCGCGTCGCCGTGGACCTCGAGGGACAGGCGGTGGTGCGCGTCTTCGATCTCGATCCCGATCACGGCTGGATCGCGCTGGAGTGGGCGATGCATGGGACGCTGCGCGAGTGCGTGCGCTCGCGCGACCTCGGGCGGCTCCTGCCCATCGAGCGCTGGGCGCTGCCGCTGGCGCTGGCGCTGGCGCGCGTGCACCAGCGCGGCTGGATCCATCACGACGTGAAGCCCGCGAACGTGCTGCTCGCGCGGAGCGGTGCGTCGATCCTCACCGATTTCGGCATCGCGCGGCGCATCGGCGAGCCCACGCCCGCCGGCAGCCTCGGGTACCTCTCGCCGGAGCGCATGGCGGGACGCGTGAGCGATCCGCGGGATGACGTCTACGGCTTCGGCCGCGTGCTCGAGGACGTCCTGCACGTCGTCACCGACGAGGCGACGGTCGCGCGCTTCCGGCCGCTCGCGGCGGCGTGCACCGGACCGGACGTCACGCGCCCGGCGGATGCACGCGCGCTCGTCACGCGGATGCGCGTCGAGATCCTCGGCGGCTGATCACTTGCCGCAGATCGGGTGCGGTGAGCCGCCGATGAGCGGCCCCGGCGTGTTGCAGGCCTGACCGGGAGGGCAGTCCGTATCCACCATGCACAGGAAGGCCCCCGCCTTGCAGATCGGCGCGCACGCGGACTGCGGCGGCGCCACATCACCCGTCGTGCAGCACCAGGTCGCGCCCGCGCAGTGCGCCGCGCCGAGACAGGCGTAACGCGGATCGGTATCCGCGCACGCGGCCGCGCTCGCGACGCAGAAGGCGCCAGAGGTGGGCGCGCAGCACAACGCGCTGGCGCCGAGGGTCGTGCAGTCCGGCTTCGTGCCGTTCTGCAGAGGGCACTGGTTGGTCGCGCCGTCCGGGCTTCCGACGGAGCCGTCACCAGCGTCGGCGGAGCCGTCGCCGGCGGCCCCGTCGAGGGCCACGCTCCCGTCGTTGAACGCACCGTCGCGCGCGGCATCGAGTGGCTCGACGCCGCCGTCGGCCAGCACCACCGGCTCGGCCGGCAACTCGCAGCGCTGCGAGCTCTCCGAGCAGCTCGCCTCCGAGGAGACGCACGTGCCGGAGCGGCACGAGCTGACGACGTCACACGGGACATCGGCGCACGCCACCTCGAGGGTCATCGGCAAGGTCACCGACACGTGATCGAGGAAGGTGAACGAGCGGCGCGCGACGATGCAGCCCTTGTAGTCGGGCGGCTTGCACGTCGCGGCGGCGTCGTCCGAGACGCGCGCCGCGACGATGATGGCGCCCTTCGCCTCGCTGGGTGTGAGCACGAGCGTGCCGACCCGCTCGCCGTCACACTGGCCGCGCGCCACTTCGGCGGAGAGCGAGCCGAGGGCCATCCGGTCCTCCGCGTCCGTCGGCGCACGGGCGACCACGATCTTGACGCGCTTCAGCGACGAGCACGGGATCCCGAGCGTCCGGATGTCGACGGTGACCTGCGTGGGGTCACGGCAGGCCTCGCTGGCCCAGCCGGCGATCACGATGCAGCCGACGCTGCCGGCAACGGCGACAATCGCGCGCGGCGATGCGAGACGGACGCGGCGTTGCATGCATCCAACCATTACCCCAGCGCGCTCCAGCTTGGACCTCGGCGTGAAGTCCGTTATAACGGACGTCCCTCTATTCCTCTGTCTTCCGTTCCAGGGCCCCCCCGATGCCGATCACGTACACCGACCTCATCGCGAACGTCCGCAAGGAGACCAAGGAGGTCTCGCTCGAGGAGCTCAAGCGGCGGCTCGACGCCAAGGAGCCGTACACGCTCCTCGATGTTCGCGAGAAGGAGGAGCTCCGCGCGGGCTACATCCCGGGCGCCGTGTCGATCCCGCGTGGCTTCCTGGAGATCCAGGTCGAGGGCCGGCTGCACGACAAGAACGCGAGAATCGTCGCGTACTGCGCGGGCGGCACGCGCTCCGCGCTCGCCGCGAAGACGCTTGCCGATCTCGGCTACACCAACGTCGAGACCGCCAACCCCGGCTTCGTGCGCTGGAAGGATCTCGGCTTTCCCATCGATTCACCTGCTCAGCTCACCGACGCGCAGCGTGATCGCTACTCGCGGCACATCCTCCTCCCGGAGGTCGGCGAGGCGGGCCAGGCCAAGCTCCTCAAGGCAAAGGTGCTGCTCATCGGCGCCGGCGGCCTCGGCGCGCCCTCGAGCCTGTACCTGGCGGCGGCGGGGATCGGCACGCTCGGCTTGGTCGACGCCGACACCGTCGACGCCTCGAACCTCCAGCGCCAGGTCATCCACGCGACGAGCCGCGTCGGCATGTCGAAGGTCGACAGCGCGGAGAAGGTCATCAAGGACCTCAATCCGGACGTGAAGGTGGTCGGCTACAAGGAGCGCGTCGACAGCTCGAACGTCGAGCGGATCTTCGCAGACTGGGACGTCATCGTCGACGGCACCGACAACTTCCCGACGCGCTACCTCGTCAACGACGCGAGCGTGTTCCTCGGCAAGCCGGTGGTTCACGGGTCGATCTTCCGCTTCGACGGCCAGCTCACCAGCTTCGTGCCGCCCAGCGCCGCCAAGAAGCTCGGGCTCGAGCCGGGACCCTGCTACCGCTGCCTCTATCCCGAGCCGCCGCCCCCGCACCTCGCGCCGAGCTGCCAGGAGGCTGGCGTGCTCGGCATCCTGCCGGGCGTGATCGGTGTCCTCCAGGCCACCGAGGCGGTGAAGCTGGTGCTCGGCATCGGCGAGCCGCTGATCGGTCGCCTCCTCACCTACGACAGCCTCAAGATGAAGTTCCGGGAGCTGAAGCTCCGGCGCAACCCGGAGTGCCCGGTGTGCGGCCCGAAGCCCAGCATCACGAGCTACATCGACTACGAAGGCTTCTGCGCCGTCCCTGGCTGAGTCCTCAGTAGAGGACGACCTCGGAGGAGTCCTTCATCGTGCACTTGCCGTCCTTGGGATCGCCGACCGTGCGGATGATGTCGGTCGCCGCCGGCTCGGCGCGCGTCCCGTTCATCTCGCTCTCCACCATGCGCACGATCGCGCCCTGGAGCGGCGTCACCACGTAGCACGGGATGTGCGGCTCGGCGTGGGGGTTACCGATGCCCGAGTCGTCGGTGAGGAACACGTAGCGACCGCCCGTGTACTGGGCGGCGCTGCGCATCGTGAGCTCGGCGGCTGCATCGACGCCGCTCGAGGCGACGGGGTAGATCTTGATGCCCTTCTGCTGCGCGGCGATCGTCGCGGTCCGGACCTTCCCCTCTTCGCCCGCGTGCTGCGGCGCGTCCGCGACCCAGAACATCACGCGCGCGACGTCGTCCGTGGTGCGCCACTCGAGGCCCACGCCGGCCTCGAGTCCCTCGGGCACGGCCTCGGGGATGTCGCCGCCGCCGTTCGCCGACTGCTCGGCGAGGTTGGTGGCGAACGTCGAGACGTCGGTGGTGAACGGAAACGGACGCGTGAGGTACTGGTCCTGGTGATCGCGGTAGAGGACGAGGCCGAAGCGCGGCGTCACCTGCGGAAACTTGGTCTTGACCGTGGCGGCGATGGCCCGGAACTCGTTCTGGAGGAACGTGAGCTCGTCGCCCATGCTGCTCGTCGTGTCGAGGAGGAGCGTGATGTCGAGCCCCGTCTTCGCAGTGGAAGCGGCGATCGCGCGCTGGTGAGCGGCATCGCGATCGGCCGGTCCGAAGATGGAAAGGCCCGCCATGCCCTGCGACTTCCCGAGGTACTTGGCGAAGAAGTCGTAGTTCAGGTTGTCGTCCCACACGCCGGCAGTGAGCTTGCCGACCTGGGGGCTCGGAGTCGATCCGGGATCGCCTTGCGGGGGGACGGGATCGCCGGGCGAGCCCGACGACGAGCCGCCGCTGCTGCCGCTGCTCCCGGGAGTCCCCGCGTTCTCGTAGCCACGGCCGGCGTTCTGCGGCTCGGAGTTGGGGTAGGACGAGTCGCTCGTCGAGGCGCTCGAGCAGCCGGCGATGACGGCACAACCGGCGAGCACGAGACCGAGGGAACGCTTCATGACCCGGGCTGGCTGCAGCGTGCGTGCCGGCCCGAGGAGCCACGATTAACGCGCGAAACGCGCGCGATCCGGGGATCGCGCGCGTCGCTTGGGCTGATCGCCTTGTCGTGCCATCTGGCACAAGTTGCCTTACTCGCCGGGATGGGCGTCGACAGCCTCGGGCATGCCGTCCTTGTCCTCGACCGGCTGCGTCGCGCGGGCGGGCTCGAGGCCTTCGGGCCCCTCGGGGGACTTCCCGCTCTTCGGCGGCCAGGCCGTCACGTAGCGCGGCGTCTCGCCAGGTCCGCTCGCGTCGATCCACGAGACGTGACCCGCGCCGGGATCGCGCACGTCGAGGTGGACGAACGAGCTGTTGGGATAGAAGCCGCAGCCGGTGTCGGTGAGCGTCTTGCAGAACGCGACGACGTCCTCGTTCTTCGTACCCTCGATGCGGAAGTCGATGGCGCGACCGGTCGCGTGCATGCTGCCGATCGACGTGGGGCGGAGCCCGGAGACGATCGAGAGCTTGAGCGGCGTGCCGGGCATCGCGAAGTGATCCGCGAGCGACTGGATGCGGGTGGCGAGACGCTCGTCGATGCGGTGGACGCCGTGCGCGAGCTCGTGTCCCTTCTTCTTCGCCAGCTCGGCGAGCGGCGTGACGGGGCGGGCCGCGCCGCCGGGCCGGATGAGGACCGAGAGGTGCTCGACGGCCAGCGGCGCGATGCTGCCGTCGCACTTCGTGAGCTCGAACTTCTCGATCTCGGGACCCCGGATCATCTCGATGGGGTCCTTGGAGCAGGCCGCCGACTTCGCGCTGACGCGGCGCGGCTTGGCGTCGGACCGAGGCTCGGCGTCTCCCTTCTCGAGCTTCGGATCGCGCTTGCCGCGGATACGCGCGACGAGATCGGCGTCCCCGTCGCGCCCGGGTTGGCCGTCCTTGTCGCCGTCGTCGCTCTTCTTCTCGGAGCTCTTCTTGGCGCCCTTCTCGTTGCCGGCCTTCGACGCCTTGGTGGCGTTCGGGTTCGGCAGCTTCGGCATGTCGGCGGGCTTGCCCTCGGCCCTGTGCGTGGCGTGCGCGGTCTTGCCGTGCGCGGGCTTGCTCATCGAGGCGGAGGGGACGACCGAGACGTTCTTCTCGACCTTGGGCTCCTTGTGACCGGCCCCGCCGACGTCGACGTTGCTCGCGTGGTGGAGCACGGGCTTGAGGATCGTCTTGCCCGAGTGGTGGACGCGCACGACCGTGTCGGTCGTCTCGCTCTTCTCGCTCTTCTCGCTCTTCTCTCGCTTGTCGGCCTTGGCGGCCTTCTTGTGGTGGTGCTTGCTCACCTTGGCGGCGACAGGCTTGTGATTCTCGGGACTCGCCAGCGCAGCGAAGGGCGCGATTGCGATCGCGAGGGCTACGATCGAAGAAACCACGGGCTTCATCACGACGTCCTCCTCTTGAACCGCCGGATCCGCTCCAGCAGCTCGTGGAGCTAAACTCCTACATGTGCCCACACTGGGCCAAACGATTGGCCGATCTTTTTTCGGGACGCGTTGCAAGAGCGCGCCTAAAGGCGGGTCGTAGCGATGACCCCCTCAGAGTTCGAACAGCAGTTCCGCGCGCTGATCGCGGCGCACGAGCAGGGCACGGGCAACGTCGGTTGCCTCGCATGCGAGGGTTGCGAGCGGTGCAGCGAGTCGACGTTCCTGAAGGGCTGCACCAACGTCGCGCGCTCGAACTACTGCGCCGTGTGCGTGGACTGCACGGAGTGCTCGCACTGCGCGGGCTGCACGGGGTGTCTCTCCTGCTCGCACTGCGAGGCCTGCGATCGCTGCGTGGCCAGCGCGTACCTCGTGCGCTGCGTGGGGCTGAGTGGCTGCACCTACTGCTTCGGCTGCGTGGGGCTCTCCCGTAAGGACTTCCATATCCTCAACGAGCCGTACGAGCGTCAAACGTACTTCGACACCGTCGCGGCGCTGCGCCGGCAGCTGCGGATCTGAGCGTGCGCGCCGTCGTCCAGCGCGTGGCCTCGGCGAAGGTCACCGTCGATGGCGAGGTCACGGGCGCGATCGCGCGCGGGCTCCTCGTCTATCTCGGCGCGGGCAAGGGCGACGACGCTGCGGCGCGCGCGTGGACGCTCGGCAAGGTGCTGGGCCTGCGCATCTTCCCCAACGACCAGGGGAAGATGGACCGCAGCGTGGTGGACGTCGGCGGCGCGCTGCTGGTGGTGAGCCAGTTCACGCTCTACGGCGACGTGAGCAAGGGCCGCCGTCCCAGCTTCGAGGGCGCGATGCCGCCCGAGGAAGCGGAGCGCGCCTACGACGCCTTCGTGGCGGACGCGCGCGCGACCGGAATCACGGTGGCGACGGGGCGCTTCCGTGCGGACATGCAGGTCGCGAGCGAGAACGACGGCCCGATCACCATCTGGCTGGACAGCGCACGGGGCTGACGCCCACCTCGACCACGAGCCCCGTCCCGTGGGCGCGAGCGCCTTGACGGGCGCCGCCAGCGCGGCCGGCGCCTCGGCGTTCGGGGAGATCACGGCCGAGCGCGTGGTGGTGGTGCCGACCGGCGCCGGCGCGGCGTCGATGGTTCGGCCACCGGACGCGCCAGTTGCGTCCGAATCGCGTCGTCCCGCTTGGATGACGGGCGCAGATCCGCGACGATGGCGACGTGAGCGACGAGGACGAGGTCGAGAAGCGCCCCGCGGAGACGGTCCCCGAGGATGCCGCGGAGGCTCTCGAGGAGCTCGCGGGCAGCCCCGACGCGATCATGGAAGCGCTCTGGAAGCACGTGCTAGAGGCCTGGGACGACGACAAGCCGCACCAGGCGGTGCTCACCCACGCGCTCCAGACGGAGCGCCTGCCCGACGTCGCGGGTCGCTACCGCAAGCTGCTCGAGGATCCCGAGAAGGGCCCGCGCGCGAAGAAGCGGATCGACGCGATCGTCCTCGCGGCGACGCAGCTCCTGATGGCCACCAAGACCCCGCCCCGCGAGAAGGTGCCGTGGCAGTGGACGGCGAGCGCCGCGGCCTTCTTCGTGCTGGTGGTCTCGTTCCTCGCCTACAAGATCCTGTTCCGGAACTAGCGATCGTAGCGCACCAGGCGTGCGGCGAGGTTCATCGCCTCGATCATCCCGCGCGGGTCGGCGGTGCCCTTGCCGGCGCGGTCGTACGCGGTGCCGTGGTCGACACTCGTACGGATGATGGAGAGGCCGAGCGAGATGTTCACCGCCTCCCCGAAGCCGAGGAGCTTCATCGGGATGGTGGCCTGGTCGTGGTACATCGCCACCACGGCGTCGAAGCCGCCGTTCGCGGCGATCCGGAACGCGCTCTCGGCGGGGACGGGCCCCACCAGGTCGACGGCGAAGCCCGCGTCGGCAATGCGCCGACGCGCGAGCGCGATGCCCGGCGTGAGGGAGCGCTCCTCCTCGGGACCGAGGAGTCCGTTCTCGCCGGCATGGGGGTTCAGCGCCGCGACGGCGATGCGCGCGCGGCGCGCCTTGCGTGCATCATGCAAGCGATCGACCAGCCAGGCCGTCCAGTACGCGGCGCGGGCGACCGCCGCAGGCTTGATGGCGCGCGCGACCGCGGAGAGCGGCAGGTGGGTCGTCACCAGCGAGGTGGTGAGCGAGCCGTTGTGGAAGGCCATGGTGACCTCGGGCGCGTCGAGCCGCGCCGCGAGGTGCTCGGTGTGACCGAGGAAGCCGCGCGAGCCCTTCGCCCCCGACCGGGCGATGGCGTCCTTGCTCACGGGCCCGGTGACGAGCGCGTCGGCCTGCCCCGAGGACACGAGGTCGGTCGCAGCGTCGATCCAGGCGAGCTGCGCCGCGCCCGACGCACGCTCCGGGTGCCCGGGTCGCCGCTCCGCGGCCTTCAAGGAGGCGCCGGGCTGGAGGACGGGAAGCGTACCCGCAGCCGATGTGACCCATGGATACATCGGATCGACCCGCACCAGACGCGCGGGGTCGACGCCCGCGACACGCGCGGCAGCGCGCAGCGCCCCGAGGTCGCCGACCAGCAGCAGGCGGGCGGCGGGGTCGGACGCCGCGAGCCCCAGCGCGCCGCGCAGCGAGACCTCGGGCCCGATCCCGCAGGGACATCCGATGCTCACGGCGAGCCGAACGGCCCTCGCGCTCGCCTTCGCCTTCGCCTTCACTTCGCTGCTCGCTTTCTCGGCGGCGGTTCGCCGCCGCCGTCGCCCGGCGTCCGCATCTTGTAACCGGCGCCGCGCAGCGTCTCGAGCGGGAACGCGTCGCCGAGCTTCATGCGGAGCCGGCGCACGTGGATGTCGACGGTGCGCGCTCCGCCCTCGTAGCGACCGCCCCAGACGCGCGCGAGCAGCGACTCGCGCGAGAACACCCGCCCGCGGTTCTGGGCGAGGAACGCGAGGAGCGCGAACTCCTTCGCGGTGAGGATGATGGCGCGGCCGTCGACGAGCACCTCGTGCCCGACGCGGTCGACGATGAGCCGCCCGACCTTCGTGCGCTCCTCGGTCGCGAACTCGCTGCGCCGCCACTCGAGCTGCCGGATGCGCGCGTAGAGCTCGGAGGGTACGCAGGGCAGGACGATGAAGTCGTCGAAGCCGCTCGCGGGATCGATGCGCGCGATCTGGCGGGGCGAGACGGCGACGATGGCGGGGATCTCGGCGAGCTCCGCGGTCTTGCGGACGGCGCGCAGCGCGGCGACTGCGAGATCGGGCCGCTCGCCGGCCTCGATCACGATCACGCGGGCGGTGGCGCCGGCGTCGTCGAAGAGCGAGGCGCCTTCGTCCCAGAGATCGAGGGTGCGGACGTCGGCGCCCAGCGTTCGCAGCAGGGTGGCGGCGCCTTCGGGAGCCTCGAGATCCGGACCGTGGCCGATGACGACGACGAACGATGGCATCGCGCATCCTCGGGATACCCCGCGTGACGCGCGGCGTCGAGACCCGAGAGCCTCAGACCTTCGTGCCGCCCACCGTGATCGAGCTGATCTTCATGGTCGGGCAGCCGACGCCGACCGGAACGCTCTGGCCGTCCTTGCCACACGTCCAGATGCCGTCCGAGGTGACCACGTCGTTGCCGAGCATCGTCACCTTGCGGAGTACATCCGGCCCGTTGCCGATGAGGTTCACGCCCTTGAGCGGCGCGGTGATCTTGCCGTCTTCGACGAGGTAGCTCTCGGTCAGCGAGAACACGAAGTCGCCGTTGGAGATGTCGACCTGGCCGCCGCCGAACTTCTTCGCGAAGATCCCCTTCTTCACGGTCTTCAGGATCTCCTCGGGATCCGACTCGCCCGCGAGGAGCAGCGTGTTCGTCATGCGCGGGAGGGGCGCACAGGCGAAGCTCTCGCGGCGGCCGTTACCGCTCGGACCGAGCTTGAAGTGGTTCGCGCTCAGGCGGTCGTGCATGTAGCCGACGAGCTTGCCCTTCTCGATGAGCACGCTCGACCGGGGCTCGTTGCCCTCGTCATCGACGTTGATCGAGCCGCGGGACTGGAGGAGCGTCGCGTCGTCGACGACGGTGCAGACGTCGCTCGCGACCAGCTGGCCGATCTGGTTCGCGTAGTTGCTCGTGCCCTTGCGGTTGAAGTCGGCCTCGAGACCGTGACCTACCGCCTCGTGAAGGAGGATGCCGCTGTCGCCGGGCGCGAGCACGACCTCCATCTGTCCGGCCGGCGCCTCCTGCGCGTCGAGCATGAGGATGGCGTGCGCCGCGGCCTCCTTCGCGTGCCACTCCGGCGGCTTGCCGTCGAAGTAGCCGATGGTCGTGCGGCCACCGCCGCCGGAGCTTCCCTCCTGGCGCTTGCCGTCGCGCTCGGCGATGACGCGGATCCCGAAGCGCATGAGCGGCTGCACGTCGCGGGCGAGCTTGCCGTCGCTCGTGACCACGAGGATCTCGCGGATCTCCTCGGCGAACGAGCACTCCACCTTCACGACGAGCGGGCTGTACGCATGTGCCGCCGCAGCGGCGCGCTCGAGGATCTTCCGCTTCTCCATGCCCGGTACGTCGAGCGTGACGCGGTCGAGCTCGTAGCGGCTGGGGAGGCTGCGCGCCTCCACCTTCTGTGGAACCGGAGCGCCGCCGCCGACGGCGATCGAGGACGCGGTGGCCGCCGCGCGCTGCATCGCGTCCCAGTCGAGCTTCTCCGTGTACGCGTAGCCGGTGGCGTCGCCCATCTGGGCGCGGACGCCGAGGCCCATCGAGACGCCTCGCGACGCGCTCTTCAGGATCCCGTCGTCGAAGACGAAGCCGCCCGCCGCCCGATACTCGAAGAACAGATCCGCGTAGTCCGCGCCGTGCGAGAGCGCCTTCGAAAGGAGCTTCTCCGCCAGCTGCGTATCGATCTCGCTCGCTCCGCCGGGACCGAAAGGAGCCTTGTAGAGGGCCGAGTGCGTCGCCATGGGCGCCAACGTAGCCGCGAACGCGGATCGTAGGAAGCTCGACCCGACGCGCCCCTCCCTACATGTGCCTCCATGGAATGCAATGCTGAAACGCGCGACACGACTCGCGAAACCTGATCGACAGACGCCCATGGGAAGTAGGCAAGGCGAGAGAAGTAGCGCTATTCTCCCCCTCGGTAGAACGTGGCGATTAATCGCGACAAGGTGCTCGAAGCCGCTCAGAAGTACGTCGAGAAGAAGAAGTACGACAAGGCGGTCCAGGAGTATCAAAAGCTGATCGAAGCAGATCCGAACGACGCTCGGACTCTGCTCAAGATTGGCGACCTGCAGGCGAAGCAATTCCTGCATGCGGACGCTATTTCCACGTACGAAACGGTGGGGAAGCTCTACGCGCACCAGGGCTTCGCCCTGAAGGCGATCGCGGTCTACAAGCAGATCCGCGAGATCATCGCAAAGCACGTCCCGCAGCTGGAGGAGCGCTACGGCCACATCACGCCGAAGCTCGCCGAGCTCTATCAGCAGCTCGGGCTGACGAGCGACGCGCTGGCCGCCCTCGACGAGGTGGCGACGCGCCTCCAGCGCCAGCAGCGGGATCCCGAGGCCATCGAGGTCTTCCGGAAGATCGTCGAGCTCGACCCGACGAACCCGCTGCCGCATCTCCGGCTCGCCGAGGCGCTCTCACGCATCAAGGACACCGAGGGCGCGGTCTTCGAGTTCAAGACCGCCGCCTCGCAGCTCGCCGGCATCGGCCGCCGCGACGACGCGCTGAAGGTGCTCGAGCGCCTCCTCCATCACAAGCCGGATGCCGAGCAGGCGCGCATCTGCGCCGAGCTCTATCTCTCGCGTGGGCAGCCGCAGGACGGCATGCAGGCGCTGTCGAAGCTGCAGATCTGCTTCCAGGCGAACCCGCGCGATTTCGACACGCTCTCGCTCCTCGCCCGCGCGTTCAACGCGATCGGCCAGGGAACGAAGGCGATCGAGGTCCAGAAGGAGATGGCGCGCGTCGCGCGCGATGCGGGCAAGCAGGATCTCTTCCGCGAGATCGTCGAGCGCCTCATGCGCGTCGCCCCGCAGGACGACGGCGTTCGCAAGCTCTCGACACAGTCGGGGTCGGTCGGCTCGCTCGGGGCGACGGGCGGCGGCGCCGTGCCTCCGGCCACCGGTTCGGCGCCGCAGATGCCGCAGCAGCAGCAGGCGTACGGGCAGCCGCAGCAGCACCAGGCGTGGCAGCAAAACCAGGGGTACCCGCAGCAGCAAGGCTATCCGCAGTCGTCCCCCGGTCAGCCCCCTCCTCTTCAGCGTCCGCAGACCTCGGGCGCCGGCGGCTTCAACATCCCGCCGCCGGGCCAGCCGCAGCCGAACACGCTGCCGCGTCCCGTCACCGCCGCGCAGTTCCCGCCCTCGCCGCCGCCGTCTGCCGAAGACGACCTCGGTGACGACGTCGACGAGCTCTCCTACGAGGAGGTCGACGCCGAGGAGGTGATGGAGGAGGTCGCGCAGGCCGAGGCGTACGAGCAGGAGCAAGCGCGCGCGGCCCATGCCGAGGTCGATCACAACGCCTACGGCGTGGCCGACGCGAATGCCTACGCCGACGAGGACTCGCAGGCGTCGTACGTCGAGCAGGATGGTTACGGCGACCAGGGCTACGAGGCCTCGGCCGCCGAGCCAGGGGGCGCGGGCCAGGAGATCGAGCCGCCGCCCGACACCTCCGAGCAGCTCCACAAGGTGCTCGCGGACGCGAACGCGTTCCGCCGCGTTCGCCTCTACAACAAGGCGCTCGACACGCTCCGCGGCGGTCTCGAGATCGATCCCCGCTCCATGGACATCCACGAGGTGTTCCGCGACATCCTCATCGAGTCCGGCCAGACCGAAGACGCGGTGCAGGAGATGCTCGTCATCGCTGCGCTCTACATCGATTCGCTCGATGGCGAGTCCGCGGCCCGCGCCCTCCAGGATGTCCTCGCCTTCGATCCGCAGAACGCTCGCGCGATCGAGATGCTCCAGGAGCTCGGCTACGAGATCGTCGACGAGAACGAGGCGCTGGGCGGCGAGCCCGCCGTCGAGGCGGGCTACGAGACGGCGGACGCCGAGAACGACGCGCTTCCCGCCTACGATCTGGATGGCAGCGAGAACGCGCAGTACGCGGACGACCGCCAGATGTACGTCGGCCGTGACGCGCCGGCCGCCGAGCTGGGCGACGACTCGCTTCCCAGCTTCCCGCTCGACGAGCCCGACGCGGACATGCCGCCGGCCTACGCCGCCCAGGAGACGAGCACCGTCCGTCCCGAGGCGCCGGCGCGCGCCCCGTCGCTCGGCCCCGTTCCCAGCATCGGGGCCGCGTCCAGCCGCGAGCTCGAGGACGCGCTCGACGAGGCGGAGTTCTTCTGCTCGCGCGGACTCTTCGACGACGCACGCGCGATCCTCACCGAGCAGCAGGCGAAGCACCCCAACAACCCGCTCCTCCGCGAGCGCGTCGCCGAGCTCGACGCGCAGGACGAGCAGCGTGCAGGCAGCGGCGCGCGAGAGCGGCCGCAGGAGCAAGACCGCGCCTACGATCTCGCGACCTCCCTCGATGCGCTGGAGAACCTCGACTACGCCGGTCTCGAGCCGGCCGAAGGCAACGCCGCGGCCGACGAGCAGGTCGACGTCGAGGAGGTCTTCGCGAAGTTCAAGGAGGGCGTCGCCAAGCAGATCAGCGTCGACGACTCGGACTCGCACTACAACCTGGGCATCGCCTACAAGGAGATGATGCTCATCGACGACGCGATCCGCGAGTTCGAGGTCGCGGCGCAGGATCCGAAGCGTGAGTGCGTGTGCCTCTCGATGATCGGCATGATCGAGATCGAGCGAGGCCGCATGAACGACGCGATCGACGCGTTCCTCCGCGGGCTCAACTCGCCGAACAAGGACGCGCAGCAGGAGACGGTGCTCTGCTACGAGATCGGCGCCTGCTACGAGGCGAAGAAGCTGAACAAGGAGGCGCTCTCCTACTACCAGAAGGCGATGCGCCGCGACCCGAACTACCGTGACGTGCAGGAGCGCGTGCGGCGCCTCGCGAAGGTCGAGCCGAAGATGCAGCGCCAGGCGGCCGTCGGCGCCGACGACGAGTTCGACCGCGCGTTCGACGATCTCGTCTCCAAGGCCTGAGCGCCCCTGCTCGACGAGCGGCACGTGCGTTGCTCTACTGGCGACTCTTGCCGGACGCGCGCTCTTCCAAGCTCGGGCCTCTGCTGGCGGCGACGTCCGCCCTGCTCCTCACCCTGTCGGGGATCTCCCTCGCCGGCGCGGCCCCGCCCGATCCCTCCGGGGCGCCCCGCAAGACGCGCATTCGCGTGCGCTACGAGGCGCCCCAAGGATGCCGCACCAGCTCGGCATTCACCGCGGCTCTGCTCCGTCGAGCGCCGCGGATCGAGCTGGTCGAGGCTGCCGGCGCCGACGTGCTCGCGTTCCACGCCCAGATCGAATCGTCACCGAAGGGCTTCGTCGGGACGCTGAGCCTCGAGGGAGAGGAAAGGCGCGCCGACGTTCCCCTGGACCCCGCGCCGGAGGTGACGCCGCCGGCGGTCGTGCCGCCGAACGCCGAGCCGCCTCCCGCCGCCGCCTCCGCGCCGGAGCGAGGCGCGCCCGCCGTGACGGCCCCCCGGGGATCGGCAAGGTCCTGATCAGCTCGGCCACCGAGTCGGTCATCTTCGAGAGCGACTCGCTCCTCACCTACAAGCCGACGTGCTCGGATGGGAAGACCTACGCGAGCAGCGGCCCTGGCGTGTGTCCGCAGTTCGGCGCGTACCTCGGCGGAAGGACCCCCGGCTCCGACCTGATCTGCGATGCTGGGCTGCGGATTACCGAAGGCATGCGGTAGCATCGACGAATGCGTAGTGGCTCTCCACGTGTTCTCCCGGGCGTCGTCGCCGCGGTATCCGCCATCCTCTCGCTCAGCGCCGTTCATTGCGTCGGCGACGATCCGACCGTCGGCTCTTCAGGAGGGTTGGACCCGAGCGACGGCTCCGCCCAGGACTCGTCGAGCACCGACGGCCCGATCTCCACGGGCGACGGCAACGTGCCCGCCGAAGCGGGGCTCGGCACGCTCGAAGGCGTGCTCGCGATCTCGCCGGGGCGCACGCACACCTGCGCGTTGCTCGCCGATCAGAGCGTGAGCTGCTGGGGAAACAACGATAGTGGACAGCTCGGCGTCCTTCCCGGGGTCACGGGCGCTTCGGCCACGCCACTTCACGTCGACCTGCTCGGCAAGAAGGCCAAGGTGCTCGCTTCGGGCGGCAAGCACACGTGCGTCATCACCACCGACGCGAGTGTCCTCTGCTGGGGAAGCAACGACAAGGGGCAGCTCGGGCGAAACACCTTCAATCCGATCAATGCGGTCGAGGCGGTGACGCTGCCGGCGATGCTGACCAAACCAGCGCTGCTCGCGACCGGCGGCGCCTTCACGTGTCTCGGCAATCTCGAGGGACTCTTCCTGGGCGCACCGGGCGAGGAGTCGCACTCGGTCTACTGCTTCGGCGAGAACGGCGCGCGCCAACTGGCGTCGGACATCAACAACGGATTGCCCATCGTCACGCCCACGCGCATCGAGTTCGAGCCGGCGAACCCGGCGTTCACCCACTTCGCGCTCGCGCTCGGAGACGACTTCAGCTGCGGCGGAGTCCACGTCTCGCCGAACGGCTCGTCGATCTTCAAGGTGCTCCAGTGCTGGGGGAACAACGCCCAGGGACAGGTCGGCGCGATCGGCGTGAACGTCGTGACGCGCGCCAAGTCACTGCCTACCTACAACGGTCAGCCCGTCGCGCAGCTCCTCCGCATGGCGATGGGCAAAGCCCACGGCTGCGCGGTCGTCGACGTCAACGCTGCCGGCAAGCAGCTGCTGTGTTGGGGTAACAATACGAAGGGCCAGACCGGCGACCCGACGTCCGGTGTCCGGCCGCTCACCGCGGTCGCAGGCTTCGACGCCAGCGGCGTCACCTCCCTGGCTGCCGGCGGCGACGTGACGTGCTTCGTCTCCGACGGAAAGGTGCGGTGCGCTGGTGCGAACGACGTCGGCCAGCTCGGCCGAGGCGCGGTCTCGACCACCGCGAACACGACCTTCGAGCCCGTGACCGGGCTCCTCACCCCCACCGCGGTGGCGGTCGGCGGCGCGCACGCGTGCGCCATCGTCCCGGGCGCGGCGGGAAAGCCGACCGTGAAGTGCTGGGGCTCCAACGACTTCGGACAGCTCGGCACGGGCGTCGCGGACGCGACCCCCAGCGCGTCCCCCGTGACCGTGATAGCGGCCAAGAAGTAGCTCACCTCACGAAGAGAGCCCTGCCCTCTTCGCCGCCGCGCTCACGGCGTTCGTCGACGAGAAGACCTGATCCGCGTCACCGGCGAGACGGGCTTGACAAGCGCCCGACCGCCTGGCTTAATGAAAATGACTTTCAACAGCGTTTTCATCTGGCGCGATGCGGAGCATTTCGATGGGCAATCCGAAGATCAATGCGGCGGGGACAGCAGCTCTGGCGCTCTGGGTCGCGCTCGCGACCGCCACGGTCGCTTGCGGTGACGACGACGCGGACGGCAAGGCCACGCCCGACTCGGGCAGCAACCCGACCGCGGACAGCTCG
>JAYTBL010000856.1:0-15994 GCA_043736975.1 Polyangiaceae bacterium | reverse complement strand
CACCCGGCGGGGATCACGCCGCCTGCGTTGCCCGGGCGCGAGCCTCGTCGAGGAGCTCCTCGGGGAGCGCATCGTCGAAGGGCTCCGCGCCGAGACCGAACACGTCGATCTTCGTCACGAACGGCAAGTAGAAAAAGTTGGCCGAGCTGCCTCGTCCGAGAGCATGGCGCAGCATCTCTTGGTCGACCTCGAACTCCGGGCCGAGCGCTGTCGCGAGCGCTCCGACGCGGCGAGGAACGAGCGAGACGACAAAGTCGATGTCGTTGGTTGCACGAGGTTCGCCCTGGAGCGAGCTCGCGACGCTTCCGCCGACGAAGTACTCGGCGCCGACGGATTCGAGCGCCGCTGCGACGAGCAGCGCGACGTCCAGCGCGTCGGCGACCGTGCTCTCTGCGGGCATCGTCCGGCACGGGACCGAAGAGCTTCTCGGCCGCGGCGCGACCGTACAGGCGCACCGTGAGGCGAACGCGGACCTCCTGGTCGCTTGCGTCGGGGCAACGCTGGCGGATGCCGGCTTCCGCGAGCGCGCGCACACCTCGGCACCTCGGCTCAGGGCCATGGCCGATTCGAGGCGAAGCTCGGGGGGAAGAGCGCGCAATAGCTCGTGGTAGCGAGCCGCTGCGGCAGCCGAGGTATCGCGCACACCAAGACCCTAGCGCGCTCGCGGCGCGAAGCCAGTGCCAAGCTCATGGAGTGGGGAGGCCACGCTGCCGCGGAAGGCCCGCACCAACGACTCGCCGGCGAAGGGGACCGTCCGACGTCTCGAGCGCGCCCTCCGTGACGCCGCTCTCGACGACGATGCGCGCGCGGATCTCGAGCCGTTCTTTCTCGAAGGCTGCCGGCTCACGACGGCGCGGCAGGACGACGCGAAGCATGCGACACCGCTCACGAAGACTCTTACGCGGGCGAAGCTTCCGACGGTCACCGAGCCGAACGCCTTCGGTTGGATGACGCCGCTCGTGGCTACGGCCTGCCCTGTCCAGCTCGAGCCGAGGGTATTCGTCGACTACGAAGCTTCGTGGTTCGACGGCTACGATCCCGACCACTCAGCCCGACCAAGGCGCCGCGGCCATATCGTGCTCGGCGCGGCGACGAGGATTGCGTCCTCCGAGCTCGGCAAATCGAGGTCGAGAAACCGAAGTAGCGAACGCTCGAGGATCGGAGTACACCCGAGTACACCCCCGATACCCCCGGAGAGAGATTCGCGAACCCTCGCAGGCTCGGGATCGCTCAGGGTCCTTTCACGAACGTGCCGTTCTCGTCGGCGCGACCGGCTTCGTATTCGAATACGAAGCTGACGAGCTTGTAATCGGCAGTCACTGCCTGGCTCGTGGGTAGTGGTGGCGGAGCGTCTGTCGACTCCATCATCGTGTCGCGGCGCTCGGTGGGGAACGCGTAGAGCATTGCCTGATAGTGACCGATGCCAGGCAGGCGAGGCATGCGTGCGCCTTCGAGCCAGCGCAATGTGACGGGCTCGGGATGCAGCTCCGACCATCGGTCGCCGTCCGCAGGCACGTCACCGGCGGCGCGAATGCGCTCGAGCCGCGTCGTCACCGCGAAGCCGTGCTCGTAGCGCGCGCCGATCGCGCCGATGGGGTACCAATGCACGTCCTCGTACCCGGCCCTCTGCAGGGACGCGCTGATCGACTTCGCCATCTCGCCGAGGCTGGACGCGGTGAGATCCGTCCGCCTCACCGTGGTCGCCGGCGGTGGCGGCCAGAAGATCCGCGGCGGCCTTCCACCACACCGCGAGCGGCGTGAAGGATGCGGCGTTCACGGCGTCGGCCGCGGTCCAACCGCCCTGCATCGCGGGCTTCGGCACCGACGCGCTCGTGCGTCTTCATCGACGACGGTCCGGCTCCAGTGCGAAGAGCGAGCGCGCGATGCCCCGGGCCGCGGCGCGACGGGCGGCCTGGTCGGCACCTTGCGAGCTCAGGCCGCCTTGCGGATCGAGATCGCGGCACGCGCCGCGCTCGCGGTCGCGGCGGACGCGAGCGAGGTGGACATGTCCTTCACCGACTCGAAGCGCCAGTAGGGATCGGGCTGCAGCGCGCAGTCCATCCACTCGTCCATCTCCAGGCTGATGTCGCTGCGGAGCTGCGAGAGCGAGGGGCGCTGGCCGTGCTGCAGCGCCTGGAAGACATCCATGATGCGCTCGCCCTTGAACGGCGTGCTGGCCGTGAGGCACTCGAACGCCACGACGCCCAGCGCATAGATGTCGACGCGCGCGTCGATGGGCGAGCTGCCGAAGAGGATCTCGGGCGCCATGTACTCGGGTGTGCCGACCACCTGACGGCGCGTGCCGTCCGCCTTGATCGACTCGGCGACGCCGAAATCGAGGAGCTTCACGAGCGCGTGGCCGTCGGGCTGGGTGGTGATGAAGATGTTGTCGGGCTTCACGTCGCGGTGGACGATGCCGAGCGCGTGAACGCGCGCGAGCGCCCGCGCCACCTGCTTGATGATCTCCTGGGTCTCGGTGAGCGGGAGCGCGCCGTTGCGCGCGATGTAGGAGGCGAGCGTCTCGCCCTCGAGCTGCTCGTAGACGATGGCCGGCGCGCCGCTGCGCATCACGGCGAGGCCGAGCACCTTGACGACGTGGGGGCTGAGCATGCGGGCCGAGATGCTCGCCTCGTGGGCGAAGCGCTCGAGCATCGTGCGCGACTGCGCATGGATCTCGTGCATGATCTTCACGGCGACGTCGATGCCGAGGACGGTATCGAAGGCCGCGTAGACGCAGCCGACCGCGCCTTCGCCGAGGAGCGCACCGAGGACGTAGCGCTCGTCGACGAAGACCACCGCGCCGCCATCACCGTGAGAGATGCTCGTCATGCGTGGGGGCAATGCAGCGGGTGTGCCGCCCGCGGAGCGGGTCTCCGAGAGGGTTCTGGCCCTCGATTCGTCACGCGCGTGACGTCTGCTGCCAGGGCATCGACGATCGGGATGGCGGTCGGGGGCGGCGGCCCCGAGGGCGTCCGCCGCGCTGTCAATCGGTCGACGCCGTCCAGCCCAGCCGGATGGGCACGCCGGGCGTGAAGTGATCGAGCTTCCTGCCGTTGATCTTCATCTGCGCCTTCTCGGCGACGATCCGGAGCGTCACGGTGCTCCCGGCGACGCCGGTCACCTCGGTGTCGGCGATCACGAGCCAGCTGCCCCCGATGAGCGGGAGCGACGGGTCGACGCGGCGGAGCAGCTCTGCTTTGTCGCCCACGGCGGGCGCTGGCGTCCCGGAGTCGACCGTGACGGTCATGGACCCCTTCGCGGGCTTGGTCTTGAGCTTCCCCCTCGCCTCGCTGCGGGTGGGCGGAGGTGGGGGTGGTGGCGCCTTGGCCTTGGGCGCCTCCTCGAGCTGCTTCCTCATGGCCTCCTCTTCGAAGAACGCACGCGCGGCCTTCTCGGCCTCGGTCGAACCAGGCCTCGGCGCCTCGGCGACCGGCGCGGGCGCGGCGGTCGCGGGTGCGGCGGTCGCGGGTGCGTGAGGCGGCGCGGCGCCCGGGGGAGCCGCGTGACCGCAGGCAACGAGCAAGGGAAGGAGGAGGAAAAGAGAGCGCATCGCCTGATGTGTACGCTCCGGATCAGGAATCCATCCCCGCGGAGCTTGATGCGACGGCTCCGAACCGGTCTTCAAAAACGAGGCGCATTTCGTGTATCAGTGAGTCTCGCCGGTCGTTCTCGGCAGATCGCACCTCACCGGTCACATTTGCCCGACCTCCACTTCGTGACCGTGCTGGTCGAGGAACACGAGGCGCTCCCTGACGGCTGCGTCCAGCGTTTTCGCGCGACCGGCGAGCCGAGCGTCGTGCACCGCGTCGCATGGGAGTCGGAGGACGGCGTCGCTGGAACGTGGGCGGTCCGCGGCGCGGTGGCGGACGGCTCCTTCATTCCCGCGCTCGCGCGCCCGGTCGACGACTCGAGCGCGGGCACCTCGATCCTCGTGGTCGGCGGCGATCACGGCCTGCGCCTCACCTCGGAGCGAGGCGACGAGGTCGCCATCGCCTACCTCCTGCTCGCCCCCTCGTCGATCCTCGACTGATCCCCGAACGAGGCCTCACCGCCAACCCGTCCACTGCCGCCAGCGGCACTGACGCAGGCAAGCCGGCTCACACTCGCGCTCGCGCTCGCGCTCGTGCATGAGGGCCTCCGCCGGAAACAACAAGCCTCCCCAGCGTAGCGGTGCGCGGGCGGAGGAGGGGAGCGGGCCTCCTCCGCCCGCGTGGGAGCAGCGGTAACGCCAGCCCGCAGCGAGACGGTGGCGGCACCGCCTGGGGACCCGCAGGAGAGCGTGGACCGTGAGAAAGGGTTCGTAGCCACCCCCGTCAGTGACCCCAACTCGAGCGGGGCGGCCCGCTCCCCTCCGCAGCCCCCCACGACCTCGGAGCGCAGCTAGAAGGAGGACGGGATTCCCGCGTTCTTGAACATCGAGAGGAGGCCCGCCTTGTCGGTGGCCTTCAGCCACGCCTCCTTGGGCTCGACCTGCTTGTGCTGCACGAGGTTCATCAGCGAGTCGTTCATCGTGACCATGCCGACGTTCTTCGAGGTCTGCATGACGCTCGCGAGCTGAAACGTCTTGCCGTCGCGGATCAGGTTGGTGACCGCGGGGTTGCCGAGCACGATCTCGTGCGCCGCCACGCGGCCGCCGCCGATCTTCTTGCACAGCACCTGCGCCACGACGCCCTTGAGCGACTCGCTCAGCATCACGCGGATCTGCGCCTGCCGGTCGGTGGGGAACTGATCAATGATCCGATCGACGGTGCTCACCGCGGTCGTCGTGTGCAGCGTGCCGAACACGAGGTGCCCGGTCTCCGCCGTCTCGATGGCGATGGCCACGGTCTCGAGGTCGCGCATCTCGCCCACCATCACGATGTCCGGGTCCTCGCGCAGCGCCGCGCGCAGGGCGCCCTTGAAGCTCTTCGTGTGCTGGCCCACCTCGCGCTGGTTCACCAGACACTTCACGTTCTTGTGCACGAACTCGACGGGGTCTTCGATGGTGATGATGTGATCGCTGCGGTTCTTGTTGATGAAGTCGATCATCGCCGCGAGCGTGGTCGACTTGCCGGAGCCGGTCGGGCCCGTCACCACCACCAGGCCCTTGGAGAGCCAGCAGAGATCGATGCACGCCTTGGGCAGGCCGAGCTTCTCCACGGTGAGGATCTCGATGGGGATCTGCCGCATGACGGAGCCGACGCCGTTGCGATCCTCGAACACGTTCACGCGGAAGCGCGCGAGCCCCGCGATCTCGTAGGCGAAGTCGGCGTCGCGGGTGTCCGCGAAGTCTGTCCGCGCCTTGTCGGTCATGATCTCCTGCACCAACGCCGCCACGTCTGCCGAGCGGAGCACCGGGTGCTCCTTCGCAAAGTGGATCTCGCCGTGCACGCGCATGACCGGGTGATTCCCGGCCGAGAGGTGGAGGTCGGACGCCTTGGTGGCGAGCATCTCGCGCAACAGCACGTCGATCTTCGCAGGCCCGCTCCGCGCGGTGGCCGGCGGCGGAACGGCGACGCGCGAGCTCTCCGTCACGCCCTCGTTCTTCGCGAGCGTCAAGGTGGGACGGGTCGGATCGGGCGGCGCCGGCGTGATCGGTCGCTGGAGCTCGGGCGCGGAGCGCGGCGGCTCGGGCGCGCGCTGGGGAGCCGGCGGCTCGTTGCGCGTCACCTCGAGCGCGTGCGCGCTCGGCGGTCGCGGCGGCCGGCTCGCGCGCCGCGCCTTCGGGCCCACCTCGCGCGCGACCTCGATGCGATTCGCCTTCTTCGCGGGCCGGATCACGAGGCCGATTCCCGCCGCGCTGCGCGAGACCTCGATCACGAAGAGGACGCCGTCCTGCTCGTGACGCACGATGCGCGGGCGTTGGCTCGGCAAATCCGCGAGCTCCTCCTGCGAGAGCAGCTCGGAGGCCGCCGACAGGATCAGCCGCGCGTTCATGGGCTGCGAGGCGACGTCACGGCGCTGGCCGTCCGTGATCACGCACGGCGGCTCGCCCGGCATGAGGCGTAGCTCGTCGGCCTTGGCGCCTTCGAGCATCGAGAAGAGCGGCACGAGATTGGACAAGAAGCGGCCTCCGCGCACGAGGATACGTGGTCGCGCGGCGACGGCGAAATAAC
Organism: Polyangiaceae bacterium; assembly: GCA_043736975.1. GTDB lineage: Bacteria > Myxococcota_A > Polyangia > Polyangiales > Polyangiaceae > Labilithrix. The sequence goes on along the minus strand of JAYTBL010000856.1, from coordinate 9,899 downwards.
GGGTGCTCCCCGGGCCTGGATCACGCCCGAAACGGCTCGATCGGAGGCCTTCGGGCCTGGTTGTCCGATTTGCGCTAAGGTGCGCGCGTCACGGTAATGCTTCGCTTCTTCTTGGCACCGGCTCTCGGTCTCGCTCTCCTCTGCAGCGCCTCGACGGCGCTCGCGGACAAGGTCGCCGTCTTGCCGTTCACCGCCCCGAAGGGCCTCTCGAAGCCCGAGATCGATCAGGCGCGCGTGTGGACGCGCGAGGCCATGATCAAGAAGGGCCACACGCCCCCGAGCGACGGCGAGATGCTCTCCGCCGACATGGCCGTCGCCGACGGCATGCCCGACACGAGCTCGGAGTACCGCGCCGCGGGCCGCGCCTCGGGCTCGCAGTGGACGCTCACCGGCACCGTTGTCCGCCACGACGCGCCGCCGGCGAAGCTCCCCGACGGTACCGATGAAGAGGGCTACACGACCTACCAGCTCGAGGTGGTGGCGTGCCTGGTCGAGAGCGGGCGCGTCGAGTCGCTGGCGCGCGAGATCGATCCCGACGAGGCGCCCGATCAGATCGCGGAAATGGTCGGGCTGCTGGTGCGCCCCGAGGGCATCGGCAAGAACACGCCGCTCCCGTGGGACAACGCCGCGCCACACAAGCGGAAGCCGAAGCCCAAGCCTCCTCCCCCGCCTCCTCCTCCTCCCCCGCCTCCTCCTCCTCCGAAGGCGCCGCTCGTCCGGCATGGGTATGCGGAGAGCCATCCTGCAGCGCTCGGGATCTCGGGCGGCTACTCCACGCTGCTGAAGCGCCCCGACAACGCGCAGGGCCCCTCCGGCGCGCTGCCCATCGGCGCCGCGATCGGCTACGCGATCGAGCAGGTGCCGGGCATCGAGCTGCGCGGCATCTTCACGAGCCAGGTGCTCGGCCCGCGCGCCCTCGCGATCGCCGCGGGCGGTCGTTACGCGATCGGCGTCCTCCCGCAGTACCGCATCTACGTCGGCCCCGAGCTCCTGCTCGGCGCGCACGTCGCGCTCGGCGCCGACAAGACCGCGCGCTTCCTCACGCAGGGCTCGGCGTTCGTCGCCGTCGGCCTCGGCGAGCGCGTTCAGGTCGAGGTGGCCGGCGATCTCGCGGCGGCCCTCGGCGGCAGCGGCACGCTCCTCCTCGGCGGCGGCACGGGGCGCGTGCTCTTCCGGTTCTAGGGCCCTCGTGGAGCTTCGCCTCGCGAGCCGTAGAGACACGACGCGCCTCGGCGTGCGCCTCGCGGCCGCCCTCGCGCCCGGCGATCTCGTGCTGCTGGCGGGCGACCTCGGCGCCGGCAAGACCTTCCTCGCGCGCTCGCTCGCGCGCGCGCTCGGCGTCCCGGTCGACCTCGCGATCGCCAGCCCGACCTTCACCCTCGTCCAGGAGTACGAGACGCCGCGGGGCGTCCTGCTCCACGCCGACCTCTATCGCCTACGCGACGACGATCGCGCGAGGACCGAGCTCGAGATCCGCCGTCTTGGCCTCGCCGAGCGCCGCGCCGAAGGGGCGATCGTGGTCGCGGAGTGGGGGGAAGGCTACGAGAAGGCCCTCGGCGGCGACCTCGCTCTCCTCGTCTCGCTGACGCACGAGGGTACGGCCGCGGTGCGCATCGCCCGCCTCGAAGGGCCCCTCGCGGGCCGCCTCTCTACCGCGTGAGGCGTAGTTACTCGTGCCGAACGGCGCGATCTTTGGTCTGATGGCCGCGTGCAGGACGGACGCAGCGCTCGCGATGTGTTCGGCGTCGCGATCGTCGCTGCGCTGATCGCGCTGACGCTCGCGTTCGGCGCCCAGCGCGGCCGCCGCGCGGTGCCTGCCGCTTCGCGGGCCGGCGAGGTCACCGAGCTCGGCGGCGCGGTCGCGCGCTTCTCTATCTTTCCCACGTCCGGTCGCGTCGCGGTGGTCAGCGCGGACGGTAAGAGCCGGGCCGATCTCGAGATGTCGCTGGTGGTCGACGGGGTGGAGCGGCCGCTCGCCATGCGCCGTAGCGACGTCCAGCTCCGCGACAAGCTCACGCTCGCCGCCACGTTCCCCGTCGACATCGGCGAGGAGCGCGCGACCGGCGCGCTCGAGCTGCGCATGGACCCCACCTCCGATCTCCTGAGCGCGAACGTCGTGATCACGCCCGACACCGGCAGCGCGAGCCACACCTACGCCATCCGCTTCGGCTTCGGCTTCGCGCCCGGCGGGCGCTCGATCTTCATCCCCGGCGCCGGCACCATCGCCGATCTCGGCGGGGCCGAGGCTCGCTCCCTCGTCATCGACGACGACACGCATCCCATTGCGCTCGTCACCACCCAGTCGTCACTCACCGTGAGCGAGCTGCCGCCGGATCTCGATCAGGTCGGCGCCCAGCCGCGCATCGTCGTCACTGGCCGCAGCGAGAGCGCCGCGCAGCGCTCGCCCGGCACCGCCCCCAAGCCCGCCCGCCTCGACATGTCGATCCTGGTGAGCCCGCTCGCGTACCAGGTCTGGGGACGCCTCTACAAGCTGCTGCGCGTGCCGGTGGCGAAGGTGAGCGGCGTGGTCACCGGCACCAAGGAGCGCGCGCACGTCATCGGCCTCGACGAGGACGGCCGCCCGCAGGTCCGCGCGACCGTCGACACGCAGGGCCGCTTCGCGATCGAGGCGCCGATCACCGCGGTGCAATGGGTGGCCGCGCTCGAGGCCGCCGCCACCAGCGCGCCGGTGCGCTTCACGCCCGGTACGGCGTGGGATCTCAAGCTCGACGTCTCCCCCGGCGGCACCCTGCGCGTGCACGTCATCGACGGCGACACGAAGCAACCGCTCGTCGCGCGCCTCATCGTGAAGGGAATCGAGGGCACGGTCGATCCCAACTTCGGCCCTGACTACCGCGCCTCGGGCGCCGGTCCGCTGATGGACCTCGTGGAGGGCGAGGTGGCGACGCCGCTGCCCGCCGGTCGCTACCGCGTCGCCGCGACCAGAGGCTTCGAGTGGAGCATCGACGCCGAGAACGTCGAGGTGCAGAGCGGTCACACGAAGAACGTCGACCTGGTGCTCCGGCACGTGATCCCGTCGCTCGCGATGGTGGGCTGCGATCTGCACGTTCATGCGCGACCGAGCTTCGACTCTCCGGTCACCGGCGAGGACCGCGTCCTCTCGCTCGTCTCGGCGGGCGTCGACTTCGCGGTGCCCACCGAGCACAACATGGTCGGCGACTACGCGGGGCCGCTCGCGGTCCTCGGTCTGTCGAAGCACCTCGCCACCGTGACCGGGGTCGAGGTGACGACCTACAACCCGCGCTTCGGTCACTTCGGCGTCTTCCCCTTCCCCGCGGGCGGCGTGCCGCCCTTCAAGGGCACGACCGCAGGCGGCGTGTTCGGCGCCTCGAAGCGCGGCGATCCGAACCGGGTGTTCCAGGTGAACCACCCGCGCCTGCCGTCGGGCATCGGCTACTTCAACGTCATCGGCTTCGACCCCAAGGTGGGTCGGGTCCCGGTCACGATGCGCACCGACTTCGACACCCTCGAGGTCTACAACGGCTACGATCTCGCGACGCGCGCCCGCACCGAGCAGGTGCTCGAGGACTGGTTCGCCCTCCTCAACCTCAACAAGCGCATCTGGGCGACGGGCAGCAGCGACTCGCACCGCATCCAGTACCAGTGGGCCGGCTACCCGCGCACGATGGCGCTCGTCGAGGGCAAGTCAGCGGGGGACACCGGCCTCCCGATCGAGCCTGCGGCGGTGGTCGCCTCGATCAAGAAGGGCCATACCTTCGTCACGAGCGGCCCGATGATCGAGCTCGAGCTGCAGGGCGCGGACGGCAAGCCTGGGCACGCGGGCGACGAGATCCTCGCGCCCTCGCGCGGAGCGCCGCTCACCGGGAAGCTGCGGATCCGCGCGGCGCCGTGGGTCGACGTGACGTCGGTGGAGGTGCTCGTCGGTGTTCCTGCCGTCCCTGCTGCAACGCCCAGCGCCGTTCCGGCCGCGCCGCTCGTGCCGGCGCCAGGGCGCCGCGAGGTCGTCTACAAGTCGAAGGTAGCGTCGCGGCCCACCGTCCTCGGCAACGAGGACGGCACGCTCGAAGAGGCAGCGGCACGGACCGTACGCCTCGAGACCGACCTCTCCGTGCAGCTACCCGAGGGCGCCCGCTGGGTGGTCGTCGTGGTGCGCGGCGACCGCGCGATGGACGATGCGCTGCCATTCATGCCGATCCAGCCCCTGGCGTTCACAAATCCAATCTGGCTGGCCCGCTGAAAGCGCTCGAATCCGGACCGTGGGCTCGGATATGGCTGTCCTACGCCGCGGTGCGGCGACGCGCTGCGGTTGGCGGGGATCGGGCGAACCGGATATGCTTTTTCGAGGGGTGAGGCCGCGAGAGCGGGCACGACAATGATGCGACATCGGATGGCGGTCAGACTGATCGCGGCCGCGCTGCTCGCGGTCGGTAGCGCCGCATGCTCGCTGCTCTTCGCGCCCAAGGAGGATCAGTGCTCGACGGACGTCGACTGTACGGCGCGTGGCGCGGGCTTCGCGGCCACGCGCTGCTCGACGGACAAGGTCTGCATCGCGTCCACCGTCGCCGTCCCCGACGGCGGCGCTGATGCCGTCGCTGACGCCGCGGACGGCGGCAGCGATCCCTTCGCTTGCGCAAAGCTGCCTGCGCCAAGCCCCGATCGCACGAAGCAGCTCGACCTGAGCATCCGCTACACCGATTTCTCCACCGGCATGCCGCCCGAGAACACGCTGGTCCGGCTCTGCGCCAACACCGACTCGAAGTGCGAGAACGCGCGCGGCACGCTGCAGGGCGACGGCCCGGGTGACGCCGGCCCCGAGGGCGGCATCGGCTGGGTGAAGACGCGCGTCGATGGGACGGTCTCCTCGAAGGTGGAGCTCGGCTTCGAAGGGTTCTTCGAGGTGCGCGGCGTCCAGTATCCGCCGAGCTTCCGCAACGTCTCGCCGGCGCTGCGCAACCCGGTGAACGAGTTCGATTCGCTCCTCCTCCGACCGAAGGAGATCAAGTTCCTCGCCGACCAAGCGTTCGGCACGCTGGACAAGTACGATGCCGTCGGTCACGGCCTGGTGTTCGTCTTCGCCAAGGACTGCGACCAGCAGCCGATCGGCGGCGTGAGCTTCGAAACCACGGCGACGGACCCCACGCTCGGGTTCTTTTACATCATCAACTCCTCCCCCTCGATCACCGACACCAAGAGCGACTCCCTGGGCCGCGCCGGCTGGGTGAACGTACCGCCGGGCATCCATACGTTCTCCGCGTTCCGGGGCGAAGGCGCCGACCGCACGCGCATCGGCTCGAGCCGCTCGCTCATCCGCGCCGGCGCGAACACCACCGTCGTGGTGGAGCCTTCCCCATGAGCGCGAAGTCGCCGCGGCAGCCCACCGAGGAGTCCGGGGTCGTTCACGCACTCCAGGAGCGTGATCTCACGCTCGCGACCGATCTCGGCAAGTACCGCATGCTGGGCGCCCTCGGCACCGGCGGCATGGCCGACGTGTACCTCGCGGTGGCCGACGGCCCCGAAGGCTTTCGTAAGCTCTGCGTCCTCAAGCTCCTCAAGGAGACGATGATGCAAGACGAGGACTACCGCGCGATGTTCCTCGACGAGGCACGCCTCGCCGCGCGCCTCAACCACCCGAACGTTGTGCAGACGTTCGAGGTCGGCGAGACCCACGGCCGCCTCATGATCGCGATGGAGTACGTCGAGGGTCAGCCCGTCACGCGGGTCCGGCGCCGGCTCCAGCCCGAGCAGTTCCCGCTCACCACCACCATCAGCGTCCTCTGCGACGTGCTCGAGGCGCTCGAGTACGCGCACCAGCTCGCCGACTTCGACGGCTCGATCCTGGGCATCGTTCATCGGGACGTGAGCCCGCACAACATCATCCTCGGCTACGACGGTCGCGTGAAGCTCGTCGATTTCGGCATCGCCAAGAGCTCCGCGTCGATGCAGGAGACGCAGGCCGGCGTTCTCAAGGGCAAGGTCGGCTACATGGCGCCCGAGCAGGCGAGCATGCGCGACGTCGATGGCCGTACCGACGTGTTCTCGGTCGGCGTCATCCTCTGGGAGGCGATCGCCGGTCGCCGCCTCACCGAGGGCGTGCAGGCGCGCGACGTGCTGATCCGCCGCATCGAGGGCAACGACCCGCGCATCGTCGAGGTGGTGCCGAGCGTCGATCCGCAGCTCGCGTGGATCTGCGATCGCGCGATGGCTCCTCACCCCGACGATCGCTTCGCCAGCGCCGCTGCGCTGCAGGCCGAGCTCGAGGGCTGGATGAAGGAGCACGGCGAGCCGAGCCGCAAGGAGCTCTCGAAGACGCTCCGTGAGGCGTTCCTCGTGGAGCGCGAGCAGCTGCGCTCGCTCGTCGAGCAGGGCATGGGCGACAGCAACCTGAGCGGGATGCGGCAGTCGCTCAACCTGTCGATCCCCGCCTCGCAGCGCAACCTGCCCGCCGAGCCGTCGGTCTCGATCACCGCGCACAAGCCGCCGCCGAGCACGGTCTCGATCCCGCCGCTCACGACGCCCGCCCTGCGGCGCCGCACCATTCCCGGGCTCGTCGTGGCGGGCGTCGCGGTCAGCGTGGCGCTCGGTATCGGTGCCACGATCTACGTCGCCGCCACCGCGCCGGGGCCTGCGCCCGAGGCGCCCGGACGCGCGGCGGTGCTGCCCCCGGCCCCTTCGCCCACCGAGCCGCCGGTGATCCTGCCGGGCGATCCGCCCGCCATCTCCTCGCCTGCCGCGCCGCCGCCCGTGCCCGCCGCGCCCGGGCGCCCGGGGCGGCCCGTGTTCGTCGCCCCCGTGCGCCCGCCTGTTGCGGGACATCCGCCGCCCCCGCCGCAGCCTGCGGTCACCGCCACCAGCGCGCTCACGCCGATCACGCCGCCCAAGACCCCCACGCGCCCGCTCGACGAGAAGGACCCGTACGCTCCATGAGGCCCGTCCTCCGCCGCGGCTTGCTCCTCTGCGCGCTCTCGCTCACCGCGCTCGCGCCTCGCGCGGCGAACGCGCAGAGCAGCGGTGTCGAGGAAGGTCGCACGCGCTTCGCGCGCGGCATCGATCTCTACAAGGAAGGAAACTTCCACGCCGCGCTCGCCGAGTTCCGCGCCGCGCACGCCGCAGCACCGTCGTACCGTATCCACTACAACCTCGGGCAGACGCTCTACCAGCTCCAGGACTACGCCGGCGCGGTCCGCGCCTTCGAGCAATACCTGCGCGAGGGCGCCGACAAGGTGGAGGCCGATCGCAAGAAGGAGGTCGACGCCGACCTGGAGAAGCTCCGCCCCCGCGTCGCGCAGCTGATCTTCACCGTGAACGCGTCGGGCGTCGAGGTGTCGATCGACGACGAGCCGCGCGGCAGGCTCGGCAAGGATCCGCTCCTCGTCAGCGCGGGCCGCCGCCGGATTGCCGTCACCGCGTCGGGCTTCCAGACCGAGACGCGTGTGCTCGACGTGGCCGGCACGCAGCGCCTCGACCTCACCTTCGAGCTCAAGCCGATCGCGAGCTCCGCGCCGCTCGCCACGCGCCCGAGCACCACCGAATACCCGGCCGCCCATCCCAGGAGCCGGACGCCGTTCTACATCGGGCTCGTCACCACCGGCGTGCTCGGCGCGGGCACCGTGGTCATGGCCATCGTCGCGTCCTCGAAGCACTCCGACTACCAGAGCGCGCTGGACGTCCCCAACGACAAGAAGCGCATCGACGACGCGCGCAGCTCCACGAAGAGCGCGGCGCTGGTCGGCGACATTCTCGGCGGCGCGACGGTCATCGCCGGCGGCCTGACGATCCTCGCGTTCGTGCTGACCTCGGGGGACGAGCCCGCGAACGCCGCGCGCACGACACCGCCCGCACGCGTCGTGATACGCCCCGTCGTGGGACCCGCCGCGGCGGGTCTTTCCGGCACGTTTTGATGAATACGACCTTCGGGCGCTACCGGCTTCTCGAGAGGCTCGGCCAAGGCGGAATGGCCGAGGTCTTCAAGGCGAAGAGCTACGGCGTCGAGGGTTTCGAGAAGGTCGTCGTCATCAAGCGGATCCTGCCCGAGCTCGCGGAGAGCGACCAGTTCGTGGAGATGTTCATCCACGAGGCGAAGCTCGCGGTGCGCCTCTCGCACGCCAACGTGGTGCAGGTGTTCGACCTCGGGCTCGCGCCCGGCACCGTGGTGGGCGGCATGCCCTCCGCCGACGCCTACTACATGGCGATGGAGTACGTGAGCGGGCTCGACCTCGCCACGCTGCTCACGCGTTGCCGCCGTCAGTCGGTGCCCATACCAATCGAGATGGCGGTGTACGTCGCGGCAGAGGTGGCCAAGGGCCTCGACCACGCGCATCGCCGGCGCGACGAGCAGAACCAGCCGCTCAACATCGTCCACCTCGACGTCTCGCCGCAGAACGTCCTGCTCTCGCTCGAGGGCGAGGTAAAGGTCACGGATTTCGGCATCGCCAAGGCGCGCGGCGTGCTCGAGCCGACCGGGGTGGAGGACACGCGCGCGCGGCAGCTCAAGGGCAAGTTCGGCTACATGAGCCCCGAGCATGTCGAAGGCGAGCCGGTCGACGCGCGCAGCGACCTCTTCTCGCTCGGCACTGTCCTCTACGAGATGCTCGCCGGCGTGAACCCGTTCAGCGCGCCCACCTCGTTCGAGACGCTGCGGCGCGTCTCGACGGTCGAGTACCCGCCCGTCGAGCTCCTGCGTCCCGAGGTGCCGGCCGAGCTGGTGGCGCTCCTCAGGACCGCGATGGCGCCCAAGCCGGACGATCGCTTCGCCGATGCCGGCCGCATGTACGAGGCCCTTCTCGCGTTCCTGTACTCGCAGGGGCGACGCTTCTCCGCGCACGATCTCGCTGATTTTCTCGGCAAATTCCGCTCGCCCGACGAGACCGGTCCCCTCGTCGTGCTCGACGCCGAAGGCCTTCCCTCCCAGGAGCGCACGCCCGTCGAGGTACCGGCGTCGTCACATCGCACCAGCTCCACGTCGATCACCAAGGTCGAGACCGGCGTCCCGGTCGTCGACGTCGAGCGTGCGGTGGGCATGGGCGAGCGTCGCGAGGTCACGGCGCTGGTCGTCGAGCTCCCAGGGCGCGACGACCCTTCGCTCGCCGAGCGCGCCGCGGAGACCGTCGCTCGCCACGGCGGTCGCGTCATCGCGCGCGAGCTCGAGCAGATCACCGCGCTCTTCGGGGCCGGCGACCCCGACGGCCGTGACACCGAGGTCGCGACGCGCTGCGCGCTGGTCGTGCTCCGCGCGCTCGCCGGCGCCACGCGTCAGCCGAGCGCCGGCCTCCACGTCGGCCGCATCCATGTGAGCAGCGAGGGCGTGCCCACCGAGGACGAGCGCCTCGCCACGCTCGTCACCACCGCGCGCGACCTCGCGCATGCCCGCGAAGGCATGTGCGCCATCAGCGCCGCCGCCATGCGCCAGGTCCGCAGCCTCTTTGTCTTCGACGTGCTCGGCGACGCGGCGGACGGTCGCCGAACCCCCGGCGTCTCCTCCGCCAGTACGCTGCTCGTGAAGGAGGTCCGTCGCACCAGCGAGGCCTTCGGGCGCTTCGTCGGCCGGCGCGAGGAGCTGCGCGCGGTGGGCGAGGTGCTGGCCAGCGCCACCCGGCGCACCGCCAGCGCGCTCACGCTGCGCGGCGATCACGGCATCGGCAAGACGCGCCTCTTGCTCGAGGTCGAGCGCCGTCTGCGCAAGGGCGGGTACAACGTCGGCTTCTACCTGGCGAGCTGCCTCCCACGCGGCACCGAGCTCCCGCTCTCCGGTATCCAGTGCATGTTGCAGGTACTGTGCGGCGTCGCCGAGGGCGATCCCGATCCGCGCATCCGGCAGGTGGTGCCGCGCCTCCGCGCGCTCGGCCTCCACGACGACGAGGTCGGCGCGGTGCTCGCCGCGCTGGGCGCGAGCGCCGGCTTTTCGCAGGGCAACGCCAAGG
>JAYTBL010000855.1:0-2982 GCA_043736975.1 Polyangiaceae bacterium | reverse complement strand
CCGTCCTGGTCGCGATCGGGCGGCGGCGGGCAGCCGTTCGTCTTGGGGTCGCTGGTGCGCGGGCCGGCGTTGTCGGGGCACGCGTCCTCGTCGTCGAGCACGCCGTCCTTGTCGCGGTCGCGGACCTCCTCGGGCGCCCACTCGAGGCCGAGCAGCGTGCGCGCGACGGGCGCGCCGTAGCCCTTGTCGAGGAAGGTGCCGGCGCCGGCGTTCACGCGGAACGCGTCGCCGACCTTGAAGTGCGCGCCGAGCAGGATCTCGATGGGGGTGTCGTGGGCCGCGAGGCCGTCGGCATTGGAGACCGTCGTGCGCCCGTAGACCTCGGGCCCCACGAGGATCTTCTTGTCCGCGAAACGCACGCCCGCGGCGCCACCGAAGTTGATGGCGCTGCCGGTGCGCGTGTCGATGTAGTCGGTGCGGAGGGGCCGCAGCTCGTATCCGCCGCGCAGCGCATAGGCGAACATGCCGATGTCGCCGGCGATGTTGAGGTGCGGAGAGAACCGCGTGACGTCGTCACCGTTGAAGGACTCGCGCTGCCCAAGCGGGATGAAGAGCGAGCCGCCGACCGCGACCGTGAACGCATCGCCGTATTCGCCGGCGACGCGCACGTCGACGGACGCGCGGATGTCGCCGACGCTCTGCTCGTGGAGCGGGCCGACGTACGTGACGCCGTTGACCTGGGCGGGATGACCGTCGGCATAGAGCTGCAGCGGGAGGCTGAGCCCGAGGCGCAGGCGATCGGCGATGAGCAGGCTTCCGCCGGCGTGGAGGAGCATCTGGTTGCGCAGCGTCGACGCGCGCACCGTGCCGTCGGGATTGTAGGAGCCGATGACGCCGCGGTAGCTGTAGTCACCGACCGCGCCGAACGCGAAGCGGAACTTTCCGCGGTAATCGTTGGACTCGTTGGCGAACCAGTCGCTGCCGCGCTCGGAGGGCTCGAAGCTGCTCGCGGCGTAGCCGGGCACCTCGCCTGGCGCGAGCTGCGCGCTGGCAGTTCCCGCGAACCAGAACGCTGCGAGCATGAAGAGTGAAGATATGGGCAATAGGCGTTTCATGCGTTGGGCCTCGGGGTCGAAGAGCCGGCAACGGTAGGCTCATTCGAAGCGCCGGCTCCGAGGTGAGTTGTCACGGATCCGCGGGTCACGTAGCGCTTTGACGCGCGAAGCCGCCTACGCGTCCTCCGCACGACGGTGATCCGGCCCCTTGCGATGGCGGCACGGGACGCGCATCCCGCAACGCCGGACGTCTCTCAATGCGAAATCGAGTTGCGCGTGTATCGGGTCTGCTGGTTCTGCTCGGGGCCGCGTTGGCCGTCGCTGGCTGCGACAAACCCAAGATAGAGACGTCGTTGCAGCCGCAGCCCCAGCCCTACGACGACGACGACGCCTGAACCCGAAGCCTCACGGAGCGCCAGCGCGACCCCGAGGCCCACCTGCGCCCGCAGACCCCGAAGTCACCGTCCCCACTGGCCACTCAACAGGCCCGACACCATCGACCCCGCCGAACCGGGCCCGCATCAGGCGAAACGTGCTTTGCTTGGACTTTCCCCCGCCGAGCGGTCGCGCGTGCCCCACTGGAGGTGCGGCAGCCATCTGTCGACTCTGGCGTGCACAAACAAACCCTATGGTATGTTTCTGGCGAGGAACGTCATGAGCTCGCACTGGTCCCTGCGGGTCTGCGAGTGCACGTCCAACGTGCTCGTGCCGCCGCGCCTCGGCTGGCTGAACCCGGTCGTGTCGCTCGTGCTGCTGGGGATCGCCGTTCGCGGGTTTCCGCCCCCTCCGGTCGTGCGCGTCGGCGTCGCCAGCGCCTGCTTCGGCATCGGGGTCGCCCGGTGATCATCGCCGTCTGGGCGCTCTACGTGTTCGACGTGCATACGTTCGCCGGCCAGCGGCGGGTCGCGACGCCGCGCGTCGGCAGCGCCGTCCCCGCCTTCGCGCGCGGCACTATGAAAGTCGTCTGGCATGCGTGCCCGTGGAACCTCCTCGTAAGCGCGGTCGCCATCGCCTGGCACGCGGTGACTCCATGCCCCGTTCTGGTGGCCTTCGTGGCGGCACAGCTCGCGGGCATCGGGCTCCTGTTCCTCTGGCTCGGCAGCGGCTTCGGTCTGCCACGGTGGATCCTCATCGGGCCGCTGGTGCTCGGGCTGGGCCTCGTCGATGCGCCGCGGCTGTGCACGGCGCTGCTCTTGCCGGCGCTCGCGGGAGTTCACGTCGTCTGGGTGCTCGGCATCGCCTGGCCGGCGCCGTCGCGCGAGGCGATGAACGCCTACGTGGTCGGCCTTCCCGAGGTAACCGTACGGGGATGGACGCCGTGCGCCGACTGGCCCGAGCTGCTGGACTGCTCGGATGGAACGACATCATGCAGGTTGGTGGGCGGAGCGGCTCGAGGAGCTCGCGCAGGGCGGCGACGCCGAGGCGATCGCGCGGCGCCACGGCGTGAGGGTCCGGACGCTGATCTGGTGGCGCTCGCAGCTGCGTAGGAGGTCGCCCGTGAAGGCCAGCAAGAAGCCGCGCTTGCTGCCGGTCGTCGTGCGCTCGTCAGCGCCGACCTCGCGCGCCGCGCCCGAGTCCGCTCTCGAGGTGTTCGTCGAGGTCGGCGCGACCCGCATGACGTTGCGGGGGGCGATTACGGCCGAGCATCTGGAGCATCTGGCAGCGATCGTCGCCGCGTCGTCGCGCGCGTGCTGAGCCTCGGCCCCGGCGTCCAGATCGTGCTCGCGACGGAGTCGATCGATCTCCGGCGCGGCCACGATGGCCTTGTCACGCTCGTGCGGTCGCTGTGGAAGGCCGACCCGTACAGCGGGACTCTCTTCGTCTTCTTCGGCCGGCGGATGGACCGCGTGAAGGTCTTGTTCTTCAGCGCGGGCGGATTCGTCGTCTATTACAAGCGGCTCGAGCGAGGCCGCTTCTCGATGCCTCGCATCCCCGAAGGCGCCTCGCAGGTAGTGCTCGATCCCGCCTCGCTCGCGATGCTGCTCGA
>JAYTBL010000854.1:0-7427 GCA_043736975.1 Polyangiaceae bacterium | reverse complement strand
CGTTGCGCTTGCGGCGCAGGCCCGTGTCGGTCTGCGCGGTCGCGCTGACGAGAAAGAGCGATTCGGCGCGGGTGGGCTCGTCCCGCTCGGCGTCTTCGTCGTAGACGATGCGGTGCACCGGCGCCTGGAGCACGGGGCGCTTGCCGCGAGCGCCCACGCCGATCTTCGTGGGGTCGTTCTCCTCGTCTTCGACGTACTGCATGCGAACGAGCGGCATTGCCGCCTCGGGCTCGGGCTCGGGCGCATGAGCGGGGGCCACATCGGGTGCGGGCAACGGGGGCACCTGGACCGCTGGCGCTGGCGCTGGCGCGGCCGCGGCCGGCTTCGGTTCCGCCCGCCGCCCGAGCGAATACGCAATGCCGACCGCAAGGGCAAAGAGGCCGAGGAGCACAATCCAGTCGAGTTCCGTCATGGAGCCGTCCAGCGATCCTAGAGCACCGAACCGGTTGTGGACCGAGGATTTGCGCTGCGTTGCGAGCAGCGCGCAAAGCCGATGGCGGTAACCTGTTCGTTGTTCCAGGCGAGGTCGCCCGTCCCGAGCAGAATGATCCGTGCTGGGCGTAGAGAGACTCGACGGTCGCCCGAGTGGTCAGCTACGCTTCGCCTAGGATCTTCTGGTGAGTCTGCCAAAACTCGGAGATGACGACGACAGCCTGTCGCTCGAAGCGATCGGCTTTCTTCGCCGCGCATTATCGACGCCGCTTGCTCCTTCGATCGAGCTGCTTTCGGTCACGCTGCCCGCGCCCGTCGAGGCGGCGGAGAAGTTCCTGCGCCTCGTCTCGCGCGAGAACGGCTTCCTGTGGCGCTCCCCGAGCGGCGAGCAGTTCGCCGGGGGTGGCGCGGCCGGCCAGGTGACGGTCGGCGGCCACGACCGCTTCGCCCGCCTCGGCAGGGAGGTACCCGCGTTCTTCTCGCGGGTCGCCGCCTGCGCGTTCAGCGGCCCCACCCCGCCGCCGGTGCTGATCGGAGGCGCGGCGTTCGCGCCCGACGTCCCGCCCATCGAGCCCTGGGAGGAGTTCACCGAGGACGCGTTCATGCTGCCTCGCTGGGGCTATCGTCGCCTCCGCAACGCGGCGTCGATCACCTTGACCGTGACGCGTGACGAGCTCGGCAGCCCGGAGCGCGTCGAGCGAATCGTCGAGGAGACCCGCACTCTCACGCGCGCCTTCGAGTACGAGTCGGCGACGTCGCTCATCGAGCGCATCGATCTCTCGAAGGCCATCGTCCATCACCTCCCCGCCGAGGACTGGAAGACGTACATCGACGCGATTCACGCGGCCATCGCCTCGGGCGAGTACCAGAAGATCGTGGCCGCGCGGCGCTGCGTGATCCAGCTGAAGCGCTCGCTGGAGGACGCAGGCTTCATGGCGCGCGTGTTCGCGGCCTACCCCGACTGCACGCACTTCGCGATCCGCCGGAACCGCTCGACGTTCCTCGGCGCCACGCCCGAGACCCTCTTCCGCAAGCGCGGCCTGCACCTCGAGACGCACGCGCTCGCCGGCACCACCCGCATCGCCGACGATCCGCGCATCGAGTCGAGCCGTGACATCGCGGCCCTGCAAGGGAGCCGGAAGGATCTCGACGAGCACCGGCTGGTGGTCGAGCGCATCGCCAGCGAGCTCCGACCGCTCACCACCTCGCTCGAGTTCTCGGAGACCCCTTCCACGAGGCAGGTGCGCAACCTCGTGCACCTCCAGACGCCGATCACCGGCGAGCTACGCGAGACCACCAGCGCCTTCCACCTGCTCGCCGCGCTCCACCCGACGCCCGCGGTCGGCGGCTTCCCGGCGCGCGAGGCCGCGGAGTGGCTGACGAAGAACGAGCCGCTCGAGCGCGGCTGGTACTCCGGAACGGTCGGCTGGATCGACGCGAACGGCGACGGCGAGATCGCGGTCGCGATCCGCTGCGGCGTGCTCACCGAGCAGCGCGCCTACGTCTTCGCGGGCGCGGGCATCGTCGCCGCCTCGACCGCCGCCGCCGAGTACGCGGAGACAGGCGGCAAGATGGGCCCCATCCTCCGCGCGCTAGGCGTTCTCTTCTAGGTTGGGGGGCGGAGGAGGGGAGCGGGCCTCCTCCGCCCGCGCAGGAGCAGCGGTAACGTCAGCACGCAGCGATAGCGGTAGCGGCACCGCCTGGGGACCCGCGGGGGAGGGTGAGCCGTGGGGTAGGGTTCGTAGCCACCACCGTCCGTGCCCCCGACTCGAGCGGGGCGGCGGTGCTCGGATCACCCCCCGCGCGCAGCGTACCGCGGAGGAGGAGGATCGCTCCCCTCCGCAGCCCCCCCACCCGCGGAGCGAAGCTCAAGGGGCGCTGGGCGGGTAGGTCGGCGGGCGCGTCATGCCGGCGAGACGGTGACCCACGGAGAAGGCCATCTGCAGCGCCTGCCGGTAGTTCAGTCGCGGATCGCACAGGCTCTCGTAGTTCCGCGAGAGGTCATCCTCGCCGAGGCCGGCGCCGATGCACTCGGTCACATCGTCGCCGGTGAGCTCGAAGTGTACGCCGCCGAAGTACGTGCCGAGCTGGTTGTGCACGTCCATCGACGCCTCGATCTCACCGAGGATGTCGTCGAAGTTGCGCGTCTTGATGCCTGCGCGCGTGACCGTCGCGTTGCCGTGCATCGGATCGCTGACCCACAGCACTCGCCGACGGGCACGCTGGATCGCGCTCACGATGGGCGGCAAGCTCGTCGCCACGTTCCGCACGCCCATGCGCGGGACGAGCACGATCTTTCCCGGCTCGTTGCGAGGGTTCAGCACCTTGCAAAGATCGACGGCCTGCTCGGGGACGGTCTTGGGCCCGAGCTTCACCGCGATGGGATTCGCGATCCCGCGGAAGAACTCGATGTGTGCGCCGTCGAGCGCGCGCGTGCGCTCGCCGATCCACGGCATGTGCGTCGTGAGGTCGTAGAAATCGTGGCGGCGCGGGACCCGCCGTGTCTGCGCGGACTCGTAGTCGAGGTGGAGCCCCTCGTGGCTCGCGAAGAACTCGACCTTCATGAGGTCGTCGGCCGCGCGATCGCCGAAGGACCGGACGAAGTTGATTCCGTCCGAGATCTCGCGACAGATCTGGCGATAGTCCTTGGAGAGCTCGGGCGAGAGATCGGCGCGCTCGAAGTACGAGAGATCGAAGTACTCGGGGCGGCGGAGGTCAGCGAGGCCGCCGGCGCTGAGCGCGCGCACGAAGTTCAGCGTCACCGCGGCGTGGAAGTAGCCGGAGAGAAGGAGCTGCGGATCGGGCCGGCGCGCGGCTGCCGTGAAGTCGGGGCGGTTCACGAGGTCGCCGAAGTAGCTGGGCAGCGTGATGCCGTCGCGCGTCTCGGTGGCGCTGGAGCGGGGCTTCGCGTACTGCCCGGCGAAGCGGCCGATGCGGATCACCGGCCGCCGCGCGCTGCGGATCAGCACGATCGACATCTGGATGAGGATCTTGAGCTTCGCGGCGATCTGCTCGGAGCCGCACTCCTCGAGCATCTCGGCGCAGTCGCCGCCCTGGAGGAGAAAGCGACGCCCCTCCTGCGCCTCGGCAATGAGGCTCTTCAGCTCCTCGACCTCCCAGGAGGTGACGAGCGGCGGCAGGCGACGGAGCTTCTCGACGACGCGCTCGACCTCGGCCGGTTCCTCGTAGGCGATCTGCTGGGCGACCGCCTTCGTCTTCCAGCTCGCCGGGTGCCAGGGCGCGGAGCGGCGCGTGCTGGTCGGCGCCTCGACCGCCGCGAAGGGCATTCCGGCCGCGGTGTAGAGCGCGCGCTGGTGTCGCTCCTCGGCCTCGTCCTGCAGCACGAACTTCAACAGGGTGGTGCCGAAGACCAGCCGATCGCCGTCGCGCACCACCGTGGGACGGACGATCGGATCGCCGTTCAGAAGTGTGCGGTTCACCACCGACGCGTTCTCGACCACGAAGGTCCCGTGCTCGGTGCGGCGGAAGAACGCGTGCGTCCGGGAGACGGCAGCGTCGTCGAGGCAGAGCTGCGCGTCCTCGCGCCGCCCGATCTCCAGCTCGTCGACCTCGATGAGGAAAGGAGCGCGCACGGCCCCGCTGACGAACAAGAAGTAGGGGCGCCGATCGCCGCCGCGCTCCAGCACGTGGTGCTCGGAGCTCGCGGAGGCGTCCTCCGTGGGCATGGGAGGAACAGGAATGGTCGGTAAGGGCCGCTCGCTCACGTCCTGGAACCGTACCCGGAGGCGTCATGGATGGGCATCACATTACGAGCACGCTCGCGCTGCGCGACCGCGCCCGGCGGCGCGCTGAATGAGCGTGCATCACACACTCGCGCCCACCAACCTGAGCGCGGGCCGTCTTTCGAGTGCGTTTCTGGCGCGCGCTCGGGATACCTTTCAGTGAGGGTCGCAGAAGCATGGGCGAAGCCTCGTTCGGAAAATACCAACTCATCGCGGAGCTCGGTCACGGCGGCATGGCCGACGTCTTCCTGGCGGTCCAGGCCGGACCTGCCGGGTCGAACTTCCGCAAGCTCTCGGTCATCAAGCGCCTCCGGCAGAACCTCGTCGAGGAGCCCGAGTTCGTCGAGATGCTCATCGAGGAGGCGCGGATTGCCGCGCGCCTGAACCATCCGAACGTGGTGCAGACGAACGAGGTCGGGCAGGTCGGCGCGCAGTACTTCATCGCGATGGAGTATCTCGACGGCCAGCCGCTCCATCGCATCCAGCACCGCACGCTCCAGCGCACGAAGGAGGGAAAGCCGGCCCCGGTCCGCCAGGAGCACCAGATGATCATCGTGATGGACGCCCTCGCCGGCCTCCATCACGCGCACGACCTCGCCGACTACGACGGCAGTCCCCTGCAGATCGTCCATCGGGACGTGACCCCGCAGAACATCTTCGTGACCTACGAAGGTCAGGTCAAGGTCGTCGACTTCGGCATCGCGAAGGCGGCGGGCCGCGCCTCCGAGACGCGTCAGGGCGTGGTCAAGGGCAAGGTCCGCTACATGGCGCCCGAGCAGGCGCTCGGCCAGGCCGTCGACCGCCGCGCCGACGTCTTCTCGATGGGCATCATGCTCTGGGAGATCGCCGCGAGCCGGCGCATGTGGAAGGACGTCGACGACCTCGAGATCGTCCGTTACCTCGTCGAGGGTACGCATCCCACCTCGCCGCGAGACATCGACCCGTCGTGCCCCGAGGCCCTCGACCGGATCTGTCGCAAGGCGCTCGCGCAGGACCGTGAAGAGCGGTACGCGAGCGCCGACGAGTTCCGCGCCGATCTCGAGCAGTTTCTCGCCGACAGCGGCAAGCTCGTCGATGCACGGCGCAAGCTCGCGCCGGCGGTGATCGATCTCTTCCAGGACAAGCGGTCCGAGATCAGGGGGGTCATCGAGAAGCAGCTCGCCGCGCTCGACGTGCAGGCCTCGGGCGAGTTCCGCGCAGTACCGATGCCAGCCGATTCGGTGTCGAGCTCGGTCCACTTCTCGCAAACCATCAGCAGCGATTCGATGGCGCCCAGGGCGGCGACCTCCGTGCCGAGCGTGGCGCCCCCGAGCGCGGCGTCGGCGCGGCCCATGGTCACGCGCTTCGCAACTGCAGCCATCATCGGCGCCCTCGCGGCAGCGGTGGCGATCGCCGCATGGCGCTTCGCTCCCCATGGCGCGAGCGCGCAGGAGGCGCGGACGCCCGTCGAGCAGGTGACAGCGCGCCTCCGCGCCATGCCCGAGAGCGCGCGCATCGCGGTCGACGATGGCCCGTTCCGCGCGACGCCCGTCGAGCTCCGGTTGCCGAAGGACGATCGCGAGCACCGCATCCGCATCGAGGCCGACGGTCACATCCCGCGCACCGAGCTCGCGCGCTTCAGCTCCGACATGGCGCTCTCGGTAGTGTTGCAGCCCGTCCCGGTCGTCGCTGCGCCGGTCGCAGCGAACCCGAACCCGCGCTCTACCGCCGGGGCCGCAGCGCCCGCAGCCCCGCAGGTCGTCCCGCCGAACGCGCGCGTCGCCGCGGCGACGCCGCCTCAGGCGCCCGCCACGCCGGTCGCGGTCGAGCCTCCGCACGAGGCGCCCGCCGCAGCCACGCCGAACGAGATGCCCGCGAAGGACAAGAAGAAGACGAAGCCGGACCTCGACAACGGCGACCCCTGGTCCAACCGGTGACCTGAGGAGCCGCGGTCCACGCTGTTGCATCCACCACCACGCACATAGGCTCCTCGCGCGTGAAGTTACGGTGAGCTACGAGCGGCACCACAATTGCTTTGGTGCGTGTTCGTGGCCGCCTCGCCTACCTTCGGCATGTACCGGCTCATCGCCGAGCTCGGCCACGGCGGGATGGCGGACGTGTTCCTCGCCGCGGCGACCGGGCCCGCGGGCTCCGGGTTCACCAAGCTCGCGGTGGTGAAGAAGCTGCGGAGCCACCTCGCCGAGGATCCCGAGTTCGTCGCGCTGCTCATCGAGGAGGCGCGCATCACCGCGCGGCTGAACCATCCGAACGTCGTGCAGCTCTTCGACGCAGGCGACGAGAACGGACAGTTCTTCCTCGCGATGGAGTTCCTCGAGGGGCAGCCGCTCCATCGCATCGAGCGACGCATCGCGCGCGACGAGGTCGAGGTGCCGCGGCACGTCTACTACGCGGTCATGTCCGAGGTGCTCGCCGGCCTCCAC
This sequence comes from Polyangiaceae bacterium, assembly GCA_043736975.1. GTDB lineage: Bacteria > Myxococcota_A > Polyangia > Polyangiales > Polyangiaceae > Labilithrix. The sequence continues at coordinate 832 of JAYTBL010000854.1, read as the reverse complement.
CACGCGCACGAGCTGAGCGACTACGACGGCAGTCCGCTCTCGATCACGCATCGCGACGTGACTCCGCACAACGTCTTCGTCACCTACGACGGCGTCGTGAAGGTCGTCGACTTCGGGCTCGCGAAGGCGAGCGGACGGATCCACGAGAGCGACGGCGGCATCCGGAAAGGCAAGGTCCGCTACATGTCGCCCGAGCAGGCGGCGGGCGAGGCCGTCGACCGGCGCACCGACATCTTCGCGGCGGGGATGATGCTCTGGAACCTCGCCACCGGGACGAGGTTCTGGACCGATCGAACCGATGAGGCGATCGTGCAAGCGCTGCGCACCGGTGACTTCGAGACCTCCGCGCTCGCCCGAGGCTTGGACGTACCGCCCGAGATCGATCGCATCTGCAGCAAGGCGCTCTCGGTCGACCGTGCCGACCGCTTCGCCACCGCCGAAGAGATGCGCATCGAGATCGAGGGCTTCCTCGGTCGCACGAGCGTCGAGGCGCTTCGCACGCTCGCCGGTCTCGTCACCGCTCACTTCGTCGGCGAGCGGGCGGAGGTGCGGCGCGTCGTGGAGTCGGCGAGCCTCATGAGCGCCGTGTCGCTCGGTGCGCTGGTGGCCGCGGGCGGTCCCCGCGCGCTCCTGGCTCCGCGGTCGCCCTTGCCGTCGCCGCCGTCGAGCGCGACGCCGATCGCCTTCGTCCCGGAGCCCGCACCGCCGCCGTCGGCGCGACGCTCCTCGCGCATGCTCCTCGCGGCGGCGGTCGCGATCGCGGCGGCGGTCACGGTCGTGGTGGGCTGGCGGAGCCGCGGGCACGAGGTCGCGGCGGCGCGCCACGCGACGC
>JAYTBL010000853.1:0-2988 GCA_043736975.1 Polyangiaceae bacterium | reverse complement strand
CGCGGTGTCCGCGCAGTCTCGTCGGCAGCTGGTGCTTCGGCGAGGGCAGCGCCCGCGGCCGAGCGATCGTTGCCCGTGCGGCACGCCAGCGCACCCACCGCCACCCCGCAGGGCGACGCGGCGTGACCGTCGCCGCGATTCGCTGAGGGTTGTATCCAGCCCGTCGTCGCCGCACGCTTGCTCGCATCGAACCACGCGAGGAAGACCTGATGGTGGACAGTCTCATTTCGGCGACGGACCTTGCCTCGAAGAGGGCGCCACGTTTTGCGGCTGAGAGCGCTGCCTACGCGAAGCGTCGCCAGGCGCTGCTGGCCGAGGAGATCGAGGTGCGTCGTCATCTCGGGCGTCTCGCGCGACAGAATCGTGAGCTCCCCGAAGGCCCGGAGATGACCGGCAGCTGGAAGTTCGTGGGGATGAACGGCGGCGAGATCGGGCTCGCCGACATGTTCGGCGCGCATGACACGCTGGTGCTCTACCACTGGATGTACGGTCCGGAGCGCAATCGCCCTTGCCCGATGTGCACGAGCCTTCTCGGGCCGCTCGCCGCAAACGCCGCGGATCTGCAGCAGCGGGCGGCGCTCGCCGTGATATCCCGCTCGAAGGTCGAGCGGATGGTGGCCTTCGGTATGGAGCGTGGCTGGCGTGACCTTCCGTTCTACCAGGCGGTGGGCGACGACTTTTCTGTCGCCATCGGCGCACTCGATCCCGAGAAGCGCGGGGAGTCCCCGGCGCTCATGGTGCTCCGCAAGAAGGATGGCAAGGTGCGTCTCCACTGGATGGGCGAGACGACGATGGGGATGGCCGATCCTGGCGAGGATCCGCGCGGCGCGGTCGATTTCCCGCCCTTGTGGAACGTTCTCGATCTGACGCCCGCAGGTCGCGACCCGAAGTGGTATCCGAGCCTCTCTTACGACGCCCGGTAGCGAGCACGCCCGGGACCGGGCGCGACGACGGTGAGGTAGGACGGTCTGCAGGACGGTCGCACGCTGAGGTCGTAGGTAGAGTGCGGTCGCCATCGGCTAATCCTCTCGAGAATCAGTCCCCGTGACCGTCTTCGCGCGAAAACAGGGCCAGGACGGACCTTGCTCGGGGTTCAATCGTCGATGAGCGTGAGCGCCAACTCGGAGAGGCGCAGCGGCTGGGCGATGACGTCGATCGCCGTGATCTTGCCGTTCGCGATCGTCATGGCGAACACGACGCGCGGCTTGCCGCCGGGTGCCCACGCGAGACCGAGCGACCCATCGATGAGGGTGGGCCGTGCGGCCTGCGCCCGACCGACGAATGAAGCGGCCACCGCTGCCGCCCCTCGAACCTCGACAGCCAGCCGCGGCGCGCCCCTGTTCTGCATCGCCGCGCTTGCCGCCAGCGCGACGTGATCGGCGCGCAGCACGATCTCCGGATCGAGCGCCGCCATCAGGGCCGTCAGGTCACCGCTCCGCGACGCGACGAGGAACGCGTCCACGACCTCGCGCTGGCGTGCGAGGTCGGCGTCCGCGTCAGGATCGGCAGCGCGCCCCTGGACGCGGCGGCGCGCACGGCTCGCGAGCTGCCGCGCGGCGGGGGGCGCGCAACCGATCACCCCTGCAATCTCCTCGAAGGGCAGATCGAACATGTCGTGCAGCACGAAGGCGAGCCGCTCGGCGGGCGCGAGCGTCTCCAGGACGACGATCAGCGCTAGGCCCACCGAGTCGGCAACGAGCGTGTCGTGCTCGGGGCTATCCGCTGCGCCCGTGACTGCATGCGGCTCCGCCCCGTCGCTATCGACGTGCTCCTCGCCGCGGGACTTCCGGGTGCGGAGCATGTCGAGGCACACGCGCGCGACCACAGTGGTCATGAACCCGCCGAGGTTGTCGACACCCGCGGTACCAGCCCTACTGATCCGCAGCCAGGCCTCCTGGACGGCGTCGTCCGCTTCCGCGGCGCGCCCGAGCATGCGGTAGGCCACCGCGCGAAGGTGCGTTCGCTTCTGCTCGAAGAGAGCGGCGGTGGGGTCTTCTTTTGCCATTGGTCACATTCCTCGCGCGTGGTCCGTCAATGCGATGACGAACCAGGAGCGGCCGATGTGACGGCCGCCGGAGGAACGATCATGCAAGCACGAATGCAGAATCCGGCAATCATCCTTCCCGACGCCATGCAGGCGCTGATGGCGTTGAACGCGGCGGCGGAGCCGGATGACGTGCCGCTGGTGACACGTAAGCTCGTCCACCTGCGGGCGAGCCAGATCAACGGCTGCAGCGCTTGCGTCGACATGCACTCGCGCGAGCTGAAAAAGGCCGAGCAGGCCGATGAGCGCATCTTCGGGGTCGCCTCGAAGCACTACGCGGAGAAGGCTTTGGCCGCCCTCCTCGTGCAGATCGCGCTCATCAACGTGTGGAACCGCTTCAACGTCTCCGTGAAGCAGCTCGCTGGCGGCTGGAAGTGATACCGAGGCTGCTTTCGACAAACGTACACACTCCGACGACGGGAACGTCGACCGCACCCACATCGCGCGCGAGGTCGCTCGCGTTCTGGGGAGCAACCGGCCTGCTCGGGCTCGGAATGGTCGCGGGCGGCACCGGCCAGGTCCTCCACGCTTCGTTCAATGTGGCGGGAATGATCCACCTCGGATACCCGCTCTACGCGCTCACGATCATCGGGATCTGGAAGCTCTCCGCGATCGTCGTGGTTTGCTTGCCCAAGCTTCCACTCGCGAAGGAGTGGGCCTATTCGGGGCTGTTCTTTCTCCTGGCGTCCGCCACTGCTTCCCATCTCGCGTGCGGCGACGGACCTCTCGGCGCACTCGCGCCGTTCGTCTTTGCGTGCCTCACCGCACTCTCGTATCTCTTGCGACCAGCTTCGCGGTGCCTCGCGGTACAGCGCGCCACGCCCGCGTGAGAGGAGGGATGATCCTGACCCGATCTCTTGGACAGCCTGACGGACAGGCCGGGATGACGCGAGCGTCCTCGAAAATCTCGTGTGCGCAGCCTGATGGGTCGCACGCTCACCTTC
>JAYTBL010000852.1:0-2988 GCA_043736975.1 Polyangiaceae bacterium | reverse complement strand
GGTGCAACGTCGCGGCATGCTTGTTGAACCTCGCGAAACTGCCCGCTGAGGGCACAGCCAAGGAGTGGAGCGAATGCAATCTCCGGTTCAGGTCACCTTCCGCGACATCCAGCCTTCCAACGCCGTCTCGTCCCACGTCGAGAGGCGCGCCGCCAAGCTCGATTCGGTCTTCGACCGGATCACCAAATGTCACGTCGTCGTCGAGGCCCCGAACCACGCGCACAAGCATGGCCCCAAGTATCACGTGCGGATCGACCTCCACGTGCCAGGCAAGGAGCTCGTCGTCACCAAGAACCCCGAGGACCGCAAGGAGGACCTGCACGCCGCCGTCGACGACGCCTTCTCCGACGCCGAGCACCTGCTCGAGGAGTACTCGCGGCAGCTCCGCAAGACCCCGAAGACGCACCACCGCCCGCCGCACGGGCTCGTGACGAAGCTCTTCGCCGATCGCGGCTACGGCTTCATCGAGGACGAGGAAGGGCGCGAGATCTACTTCCATCGCAACAGCGTGCTCGGCATCGCGTTCGAGAAGCTGCACGTCGGCGCGAAGGTCAGGTTCGCCGAGGAGGACGGCGACAAGGGCCCGCAGGCGAGCACGGTCCACGCGCAGCACGAGGCCTGAGCAGAGCGACGGCGCGCCTCAGCGGCCGCAGACGGCGGCGCTGCGGCACGCGCTGAGCTCGTCGGTGCTCGAGAGCCTGCTCTCGCAGTGCTCGCTGCGGATGGCGGCGAGGCAGGTCTCGAAGGTGCCCTGCGCCGCTGACGGCATGCACGACCAGCGCGCGAGCTGCGCGGGCGCCCGCGAGCCCTGGTCGGACATGCAGGTCTCGACGGTGGGGTAGCGCGCTCCTTCGCCGACCTGACTGCAGGCGACCTCTCGGTTGCAGATCTCGTCGGCGAGTCGCATCGCCGCCTCGGCGCGCATCCTCGTCACGCTCCCGCCGGGAGCGCTGCCGCTCGTGACCGCGGTGGTGCTCGCTGCGGCGCCGGTCTGGCGAGCGCAGGCCGTGGCCAGGATGAAGAGCGCGGGGAGACCGAGGGCGGTCAGGCGTGACATGCCCTCCCCGGTTGCATCGTCCGCGCCAGCCGCTCGGCGCCGCAAGCCATGCGTTTGCGCGCACCCGGTGCGCGGTCAGAGCGAGAACGCGCCGTGCTCGCTCACGCCGGCATCGCTCGCGTTCGGGAGGGGCGGCGCCGCCTTCGGCGCCGCGGGCGCGGCGACGGGCGGTGGCGCGGGCCACTGCGAGGCCGCCGGCTCCTCTTCCTTGCGCGGTAGCGGCAGCTCCTTCGCCGGCGGAGGCGTGGTCGCGACCGGCGCGTGAAGGGGCGCGGGTGGGGCCGCAGCAGGGGTCGTGGCGGGCGCCATGGTCATCGACGCGCTCGTGAGCTGGGGGGTCGTGGCTGGCTCCGGGCGGTACACGCCGAGCGCGCCCTTGTGCATGTAGATACCGCCCTGGTTCACGTCGTGCGACGTGTCCTGGATGTCCTTGCCCATCTTCTCGCTCGCGTAGCAGCCGACCAGTCCGAGGAGCACGAAGGCGAAAGAGATTCGACGCATCGCCCAGACGTACCATGCACCCACGAACCGCCCAAAATAGCGGCGGAACAGCGTTCGAAACGAGAACCCCCGCCTGACCTCACGGCCGGGCGGGGGTCGCTCAGGGGCGAAGCCCCACCTGAGCTAGCTGCAACCCATGGAGTTGCCGCAGTTGAGGCACTTGTAGCAAGCGCCGTTGCGCACCGTGATGTGGCCGCACACGTCGCAGACGGGCGCATCGCCCATCATCGCGTCGAGCTGTGCGTCGAGCGGGGAGGCGTGCGCCGCCGCCTCGTGCGCGAAGTCCCGACCGCCGCCGCCCATCACCACCTGGGGGCGCTTCGCCTCGAGCGACTCCGCCTCGGTCGCGCTGCGCGCCACCGCGGCCTGGGTGTACGAGAGCGACACCGGAGGCGGGGGCAGCTCGGACTCGCTGACGCGGTCCTCCTTGTTTCCGCCGCCGAGGAAGCCGACGTGCTGGACGGCCTCCTCCGCTTCCGGCTTCACGTGCGCGAGGTCGTACCGTCCGAGGTACTCGCAACCGAGCACGCGGAAGAGGTAGTCGACGATCGACGTCGCCATCCGCACATAGGGATGGCCCTCGACCATGCCCTGCGGCTCGAAGCGCGTGAAGGTGAACTGCTCCACGTACGTCTGGAGCGGCACGCCGTACTGGAGGCCGATCGAGACGCTCATGGCGAAGCAGTTCATCAGGGAACGGAACGCCGCGCCCTCCTTGTGCATGTCGATGAAGATCTCGCCCAGCGTCCCGTCCTCGTACTGGCCGGTACGAAGGAAGATCTTGTGACCACCGACGCGCGCCTCCTGCGTGAAGCCGACGCGCTTCTTGGGGAGCCGCACGCGCAGGCCCTTGGGCCGCGAGCCCGACGGGTGGAGGCCGAGCGTGAGCTGGGTCACGTCCTGCGGCTCCGAGGTCCTCGGAATGGGCGTGAGGCCCTCGAGCCGCGCGGAGTTGGTGGTCTCCGAGAGCTTCGCCTCGAGCGCGGCCGCGGCGACCTTCGCCTCGGCCTTCTCCTGGTCGGTCTCCTTCGCCTTCGTCGTCGTCGAGAGCGGCTGCGAGGCCTTGCATCCGTCGCGGTAGAGGGCGACCGCCTTGAGCCCGAGACGCCAGCCCTCCTCATAGACCTCGGCCACCTCTTCGACGGTCGCGTCGTTGGGGAGGTTGACGGTCTTGGAGATGGCGCCGGAGAGGAACGGCTGCGTGGCGGCCATCATGTTCACGTGGCTCATCGGCGCCAGGTAGCGCTGGCCGGTCTTGCCGCAGCGGTTCGCGCAGTCGAACACCGGGTAGTGCGACGGCTTGAGGTAGGGCGCGCCTTCGATCGTCATGCGACCGATGATCGTGTCCTGGGCCTCCTCGATCTCGGCCTTCGAGAAGCCGAGGTGCTCGAGGAACGAGAAGCGCTTTCCGCGCTGCTCGCGGACCTGAG
>JAYTBL010000851.1:0-7432 GCA_043736975.1 Polyangiaceae bacterium | reverse complement strand
ACCTCCTGCCAGTGCTCGTCGCCGACTTGCTCGAGGAGTCCGCGCGCGATTTCCTCGAAACAGTCGCTCGCGACAACGAGGAGGCGTGGGTTCCGCTGGTGTCGGCGCCCGTCGACACCTCACGGCATCTTCTCGAGGTCTACACCCCGTCGTCGCCTGAGCCTCTGCGGCTGATCGCCGACCCGACCGGACCGCCGACCGAGCATGGGTTCCCGCTCCGTCTCTCGCTGCTCGACGATGGGGTCGCCGAGTCGCTCCGCGTGCCGACCGTGGAGGAGGTCTCGGTCGACTTCGAGATCACCATCGAGGGCTCGGACCCCGGTCGGATCCCTACCGCCGCCGGTACCGCCCGCCGCCCCACGCCGATCCACCTCTCCCTCGAGCACAGCGCCGAGCTCGGTGGAGACCCCGCCCCCACCAGCGCCCGCGATCCGCTGATCGGGCGCACCCTCGCCGGTGGCAAGCTCCAGATCGAGTCGCTCGTCGGCAAAGGCATGATGGGCGCCGTCTATCGCGCCGTCCACCGCGAGCTTCGCCTCCACGTGGCGGTCAAGGTCCTCCACGAGTCCTTCCAGCACGACGCGGACTTCTGCCGCCGCTTCTACGCCGAGGCCCTCGCCGCCAGCAGTCTCGACCACCCGAACCTCGTCCGCGTCTACGACTTCGGACAGGAGCCCGACGGCCTCCTCTATCTTTCCATGGAGTTCGTCGCCGGCCGCTCCGTTCGCGACGCCCTCTACACCGAAGGGCCCATGTCCGCGAAGCGCGTCGCCGACATCATGATGCAGGTCTGCGCCGGCCTCGGCCAGGCCCACGCCCGCGGCATCATCCACCGCGACGTCAAGCCCGACAACGTCGTCCTCGTCATGCGCCAGGACGACGACGGCCGCCCCTTCGAGCAAGTGAAGGTCTGCGACTTCGGCCTCGCCCTCCTCCGCAGCTCCGAGGCCGCCGCCGAACGCTTCGCCGGCACCCCCGTCTACATGTCCCCCGAGCAATGCCGCGGCGACGAGCTCGATGCCCGCACCGACGTCTACGCCTGCGGCATCATGCTCTACGAGCTCGCCACCGGCACCGTCCCCTTCCTCTCCGACAAGCCGATCGTCGTCATCAATCGCCACCTCACGATGACGCCCGCCCCGCTCGCGTCGCTGCGCGCCGACGTCGACCCGCGCCTCGAGCCGATCGTCCAGAAGGCGCTCAAGAAGGTGCGCGACGACCGCTACGAGTCCGCCCGCGCCCTCCGCCTCGACCTCAAGCCCCTCGCGCGCGAGGTCGCCAGCTTCGATCTCGCCGCCGAGTCCTCGATGATCGAATCGCCGCGCGCGCCCGAGTCCTCGCCCTTCGCGCCGCCTTCTCGGCCCTCGTATCACCCCGTCGCGCCCGTGGTGATCGCCGCCGCCGCTTCTCCCGGCCGCGCCGCGTGGTTCGAAGACACCCAGGACAGCTACTCCAGCTTCCTCCAGGGCATGGCCACCGGCGAGAAGAGAGCCCAGGAGGTCTCCCTCTCCCTCGCGCGCGAGTCCAAGACGTGGCTCACCAAGCTCCTCGAGGAGCGCGACGCGCGCATCGTCGACAAGATGCTCGGGGAGGTCGAAGGCGCCGCGCGCCTGCTCGCCCAGCGCGCCGACGCCCGCACCCTCCGCGCCGTCTCCAGCACCATCCACGGCATCGCCACCGATGATCAACGCCACCCCGCCATTCGCGCCAGCGCCGCCGCCGCCGCGCGCGTCTTCGCCGATCCCACGCTTCTCGCGCCCATCGCCGAGCGACTGCTCACCCACGACGACGACCACCGCGAGGCCGCCCGGGCCCTCCTCCTCGACGCCGGCATCGGCGGCGCCTACGCGATCTACGGCGCCCGCGTGAAGGTCGCCGCCTCCCAGTCCGCGCGCATCCCCTTCGTCGAGACCTTGCGCACCATCGGTGAGGCCGCGTGGCCCGTCGTCCGCGCCGCGCTCGAGCGCATCCCCACCGCCGCCCTCACCGGCGGCCACCCGCTCGGCGCCGACCTCGCCGAGGATCTCCTCCTCTGCGTGCCGACCATCCGCGACGAGGCCGCCGGCCACCTCGTGGCGAAGTACGTCCGCGCCACCGAGCCCGCCCTCTGCCGCGCCGCCACCCAGGCGCTCGGCCGCCTCTGGGCCGAGCGAGCCGCCCCTCTGCTCCTCGCCCTCCTCGACACGAACGACGACGGCGTCCGCGGCGCCGCCATCGCCGGCCTCCGCGAGATCGGCGCCGTCGACGAGCACGTGGTCCGGCGGCTGCTTCCCATCCTCACGCGTCAGGTCGTCACCAGCCATCGCCTGCTGGTCACCGCGGTCACCGCCCTCGAGTTCGTCACGCTCGACGCGCGCGCGGTCGCGGTCCCGATTCTCGTCCAGCTGGTGCGCGACCCCTCGCTCGACGACGTCACCGTCCTCGCCGCCTCCCGCGCGCTCTTCAGCGTGATGGGCAACGAGGCGCGCGCCGTGCTCATCGGCCGCTCCGACGCCGCCGCCGAGCCGCTGAAGTCCTACCTCCTCGAGTTGCTACGCGACCCCACGCTGCCCGAGGTCGACGCCAAGGATCTCAAGGATCTGCTCTGACCACGTGCTTGCGGAGGTAGGTCTCCAGCGCCACCACCGCGAGCGCATGCGTGACCACGCGCTCGTCGATCAGCCGCGCGAGCTCGGCACGTGGCACGAGCACCGTCTCCAGATCCTCGAGCTCGTCGAAGGCCGTCTGGCCCGTCGCGCGCGCCCCGCGGGCCAGGAACGTGTAGCAGCGATTGCCCTGCAGCGCGGGATTGGGCTCGACCACCGACACGAGCTCGAACGCCGCCGCCTCGTAGCCCGTCTCCTCGCGCAGCTCCCGGCGCGCCGCCTCGATCGGCGCCTCGCCCGGATCGATGACCCCTCCCGGCACCTCCAGCGACAGCGCGTCGTTCCCGAAGCGGTATTGCCAGACCAGGACCAGCTCACCAGCCTCGGTCTCGGCGAGGACGTTGCACCAGTCGGGCGCCGCGAAGACGAACACGTCGTGGGCCAGCGGCGGCGCATAGACGACGCGCTGCACCTGGAACACGCCGCCGTGATCGGCCACCGGATGGGCGCGCCGCCCCTCGAGCTTGACGAGCCGGCGAGGACGGAAGGCATCGGATGACGACATGCCAGCGATCTACGCTAAAGTCGCGGGTCCCGCGACATGGCAGCGCCTCCGAAGAAGAAGACCACCGATGATGGGATCGAGAAGATCATCATCAACAACCGTCGCGCGAGCTTCGACTACGCGATCGAAGACAAGTTCGAGGGCGGCCTCGTGCTCGTGGGGAGCGAGGTCAAGTCGATGCGCGCGGGCAAGGTCGAGATGGTCGACGCCTACGCCACGGTGGAGCGCGGCGAGCTGTGGCTCAAGCAGCTCTACGTCGCCCCCTTCGAGCAGGCGAAGTCGTTTCCCCACGAGCCGCGCCGCTCGCGCAAGGTGCTCGTGCACGGCTCCGAGATCGCGAAGATCGAGCGCGCCATCATGCGCGATGGCTACACGCTCGTCCCGGTGCGCCTCTACTGGCGGCACGGCCACGTGAAGGTCGAGCTCGGCCTCGCGAAGGGCAAGAAGAGCCACGACAAGCGCGCCGACATCAAGGCCAAGACCGCCGACCGCGAGGCGCAGGTCGCGATGGGCCGCGCGCGCAAGGAGCGCGGATGAGCGCGCACCTGACGTTCCTCAAGGGCGGCAGCGCCTCCTTCGTCCTGGTCGCGGACGACGCGGTGACGCTCCGGTCGACCATCCCTTCGCCGCCCGGCTCGCGCCTCGAGGCCACGCTGGTCTCGGACTCTGCGGCCGCCGTCAAGATCAAGATCCACGGCAGCAAGCTCGATCCCGACGGCAGCTTCACGCTCCGCGGCAAGCTCCTCGAGGCGAACCGCGCGCTGCGCGACCGCATCGCGGGCCTCGTCGCCGCCGAGACGCAGTAGACTGCCGCCGATGGCCAAGCGCACCGAGGTGGTGGACGAGCGTGAGCCTCGCGCGCTCGACGCCACGGCTCAAGGAGAAGACGTTCGCTTCGAGCGCTCGCTGCGCCCGAAGAACCTCGACGACTACATCGGCCAGACCAAGCACAAGGACAACCTCCGCGTGTTCGTGGAGGCCGCGCGCCGACGTGGCGAGCCGCTCGATCACCTCCTCCTCTCGGGACCGCCCGGGCTCGGCAAGACCACGCTCGCGCAGATCCTGGCGCACGAGATGGGGGTCGAGCTGCACATGACCAACGGCCCGGTGGTCGAGCACAAGGGCGCGCTCGCCGGCCTCCTCACGAAGCTCGGGAAGAACGACATCCTCTTCATCGACGAGATCCATCGCCTGAACCCGGTCGTCGAGGAGAGCCTCTATCCCGCGATGGAGGACTTCCGCATCGACGTCATGACCGGCGACGGCGCCTTCGCCTCCTCGATCCAGATCCCGGTGCAGCCCTTCACGCTGATCGGCGCCACCACGCGTACCGGGCTCCTCACCGCGCCGCTCCACTCGCGGTTCGGCCAGATCATCCGGCTCGACTTCTATCCCGCCGAGGATCTGGCGAAGATCATCGAGCGCAGCGCGAGGCTGCTCGGCGTCGAGATCGCGAAGAGCGCGGCGCTCGCCATCGCCAAGCGCGCCCGGGGTACGCCGCGCATCGCGAACCGCCTCCTCCGGCGCGTGCGCGACTTCGCGGAGGTCATCGGCTCGGGCAAGATCGACGACGCCATCGTCATGAAGTCGTGCGAGCGCCTCGACATCGACAGCGCCGGCTTCGATGAGATGGACCGTCGCCTCCTGCGCGTCATCATCGTCGACTACGACGGCGGCCCGGTGGGCGTCGAGACCCTCGCCGCCGCGCTGGGCGAGCCGCGCGACACCATCGAGGACGTCTACGAGCCGTACCTCCTGCAGCAGGGCTACCTCGGGCGCACGACGCGCGGCCGCGTGGCGACGCGCAAGGCCTACGAGCACCTGCAGGTCCCGTTCGCGGGCGCGGTGGCGGCGAAGCAGAAGGCCCTGTTCGACGAGTAGCGCCTGCGCGCCCGCCGCTCACGGCGGGTCGAACGTCTCGGTCTTCCCCGGCAGCGCGCCCGCCTCGACCGGCGGCGCGTAGGCCTCCCAGCCCTCGGCGTCCGCGACCAGCCAGGGCCAGTCGCGGCGCATCGACTGCACCACCGCGTCCCACATGCCGTGCGCATTGGTCCCCGCGATGTCGAGCCGGGCGGGCGCCCCTTGCCGCGCCACGTTGCGGGCAGCGTTGCGATAGGGCGCCTCGCAGCCGAGCGTCGTGCACAGAAAGATGGCGCGCTCCCCGCCGCCGGCGGCCCACGGCTTCGCGAACGCGATGGCAGGCTCCGGCGCGTACGCGGACTCGGCGAGCACGAGGCGCTTGTAGATCTGCGGCTCGGCGCGCGCGAGCAGCGCCGCTTGCGTCGCGCCCATGGAGAAGCCGACCAGCACGACGGTGCTCGTCTCCAGCACCCAGCTCCCGAGGGCCGCCTTCGCTGCCGCGATGGCGCGCGCCACGCGAAGCTTGGTGTCGGCGGGCGACGACCAGGCGAGGCTCGCCTCGTTGGTCCCGACGCCGTGCGGGCACACGAGCACCGGGTACCCGGCGGTGATCCCGCGCCACGCATTGCAGGCCCACTCGGGGCGGTCGCTCCCGCCGTGCAGCGCGATCATGATCGGCCGCGGCCGCGACGCTCCGAGCGGCACCGCCACGACCCCGACCTTGCCCGCGAGCTCGAGCTGCGCTGGAAACCCCTCGAGCGCGCGCCCCGCGCCCGCGTCACGCGCGCCATCGGCATCGCGATCGCGATCGCGCGGAGTCGCGCTCGCGCCGCCCTCGCGCGCAGCCTCCATCGAAGGAGGCTGCCGCCGCGAGCACGCCACGCTCGTCGCGAACAACCCGACCGCGAGCACGCGCCACACGCACTCACTCTAGCTCCGCAGCGTCCGCGTGTGGTGAAACGCGGCGCGGCACTTCGCACGACGCGCGGGGGGGGCGCGATCGCGTGGGTCCAGTGTGGCGCGCCTCTGCGAGGCCTTGGTAGCCTGGCTGGCATGTGGGGAGTCAAACGCCTCGTGAGGACGGTCGAGCGCTCCCTCAAGAAGCGCGGCGTCGTCGGCTCGATCGTGCACTTTGGAGCCGCCGCCGCGGGGCGCGTCGTCAGGCGGGGCGCCGCGCCGGTCGCGGCTGCGGATGCCGCTGCGGACGAGGAGTTCGACACGCGCTACGGCGTGTCGACCGGCGGCGAGATTCCCCAGACCGAGCTCGACGTGAAGGAGTCCACGTGGATCCACGGGTCGGCCTACGTGCCGACCTCGCCCGCCCACTTCGCCGAAGCGCTCGCAGGGCTCGAGATCTCCTTCGAGGAGACATCCTTCATCGATCTCGGCTCGGGCAAGGGGCGCGTCCTCCTCATGGCAAGCGCGCTCCCGTTCCGGCGTGTCGTCGGGGTCGAGTTCTCCGCGCAGCTCGCGGACCTCTCGCGCCAGAACCTGCGGAGCTACACCGGCCCCAGGGAGTGCAAGGAGGTGAGCGTCGAGACGACGGACGCGAGCCGCTATCGGCTGCCCGACGGCCCGGTCGTGGTCTTCATGTATCACCCGTTCGACGAGACGATCATGGCGGCGGTCGCCGCGAACGTCATGGCGTCGCTGCGCGAGAACCCCCGCCGCATCCTGGTCCTCTACTTCAAGCCCGTCCACCGCGACGTGTGGGACCGCGCGAGCGCCTTCGAGAGCCGCCGTGAAGAGAAGCTCTACGTGGTCTACGAGTCACGCTCGCCGTGATCCTCGCCCGCGGCAGTGTGGTACACCCGAGCCATGGGGTTGAAGCTCGCTAGCCTCGCCGGGCTCCTCGTCGCGGCGACCTCGCTGCCCGCATGTCCGCTCCGCGGCTCCAAGGTCGACGGCTCGGTCGAGAAGACGACGCCGGCAACGGGGCAAGGCGTCGCGAAGTCGACGCCCACCATCGCCGCGACGGGTCACCCGCGCCTCCTGGTGCGCGAGGCCGATCTCCCGCGCCTGCGGAGCTGGGCGACCGCCAGCAACCCGATCTTCGCGAACGGCCTCAAGCCCCTCGTCGAGGCGTGCGCGCAGACCATGGACGCGGGCGACGTGTTCAAGGACGACCCGGCGAGCGCGGGCGGGTACACCGCCTCGCCTCCCGAGGCGTACGCGATGCTCTTCGCGTTCTACTCACTCATCGCGGAGACGGCGCCCGAGCGCGAGGCGTACGCGAAGCGCGCGCGCACGCTGCTCATGTACGTGATCGACAAGGCCGTGAAGGGCCCCGCCGACGATCAGCCCTTCCGCGATGCACGCTTCAGCATCGCCGACCGCTCGCGCTGGTTCGGCATGGGCTTCCCGCTGACCGTCGACTGGATCTACGGGACGCTCTCGGCAGAGGACAAGAAGCGGATCCGCA
>JAYTBL010000850.1:0-2993 GCA_043736975.1 Polyangiaceae bacterium | reverse complement strand
TCCGGAGCGGCCGCTACGGCGAGTTCCTCTCCTGCACCGGCTACCCGACCTGCAAGAACGCGCGGCCCGTGCCGCTCGGCGTGCCCTGCCCGAAGTGCGGCGGCGACATCATCGAGGTCCGCCCGAAGAAGAAGGGCGGCAAGACGTTCTACGGCTGCAGCCGCTACAACGACGAGACGGTGAAGTGCGACTTCAAGCTCTGGATGAAGCCCATCCCCGAGCCGTGTCCGCAGTGCGACGCGAAGTTCCTCGTCATCGGCGGCACGAAGGCCAAGCCGCACATCGCGTGCGCCGACAAGGAGTGCGGATACAAGCGCCAGATCGAAGATCCGGCCGACGCTCCCGCCCTCCCAAGTCCTTCCGAGTCTGCGGCCGCGCCACCCCTGCCCTGAGTCGGGAGGTCGGATCGACCCCGAGCCTGCGAGGGTTCGCGAGTCTCTCGCCGCTACTTCTTCTTCGGCTTCACTTCGACGATGTCGTCCTTCATCGGGGCGATCGCGGCGATGAGGTCGTTCTGCTCGTTTTCGCCGACCTTGTTCTCGTCGAGCGCGGCCTTGAGCGCGGATACGTTCGCGTTCCACTCGGCGTCGGTGATCTTCATGCCCTTGTGGGCGTCCTTCATCGACTTGCCCGCGTACTCGCAGTCGCCGCCCGACTCCTTGCAGATCTGGGCGATCATGCTGTTGCGGAGCTTCTCCTGACGATCCTTGGGAAGCTTGACGAAGCGCTTCTTGATGACGTCGTTGTGCGTCGCGTTGGCGAGGTACGAATCCACCACCTTCGTGATGCCCTCCTTGCCGCCCAGCCGCTCGAAGAGCGACTTCGGCTTCGGCGGTTCGGCTTCCGCCGCGTCCGCGCCGGCATCCGACACCGTCTCGGTGATCATCGGCTCTTTCGGCGGCTGCTTCTTCCCGCACGCGACGAGGCCGACCAGGCCCGCGCCCAGGATCACCGAGCAGAACAGAAGACGGATACGCATGGCGCCATGTATAGGCGCGCGCCGGAAAAGGGGCGACAAAATAAACCTTGCTCCACGAGGCGCTACAGAAGTGGGCAACCAGCTGAAAGGCGCTGTAAAACTGGCTGGTGAGCAACTCTGCGCCGCCCCCCGTTCCGCCGCCCGCCGGTGGGCACGCGGGCGGCCCCGTCGCGCACGTGACGACGTGCATGCTGCTCATCGGCGACCGCGTGGTGCTGCGCGCCAATGCTCCGCCCGAGGCGGAGTATCTGCTGTTCGAGATCGCCGACATCGAGCTGCGGGCGAGTGAGCCGGGTCGCGTCCGCGAGCACGGCTACCAGACGACCGTGGCGCGAGCACGCGCGCGGCTGCAGCAGCTCGGCATGACCGCGGAGCTCGCGCGCGACTGCGCGGTGGCCATGCATCCCGTGCTCTCGGTCGCCTATGCGCGCGGTCCAGGGGTCCGCCACGTGGCGCGGTGCTTCGGGCCGCTCGAGCTGTTCCAGACCGACAACTTCGACGCCTCCACGCAGCGCTACCACGGCGTCTTCATGGACCTGCCGGCGCTCGTGGGCGACCTCGGCATGCCCGCCGCGAGCGTCGCGCTCCAGGCGCTCTTCCTCGCCACTCTCCTCGAGGCCGAGAGCGACGAGACCACGGTCTTCCTCTCCACCGACACGTGGACGAAGCACCGCAAGCCAGGCGAACGAACGCACAAGCGCGCGAGCCTCGCCCTGCCCCGCCCGATCGATGTGGCGCTTGCCGACCTCGCGACCAAGGCGCCGCAGCCCGACATCCGCGATCAGCTCGCCCGCGCTGACGTGATCGCGTTCCTCCGCGCGCGCGCCGACGCCGCGCCCGACGAGGAGGGCCGCGAGCTCTACGCTTCGCTCGAACGCGCCATCGCGGTGCGCGACATGCCGGAGCGCGGGCCGCTCGCCGAGCGCGACCTCTGGGCGATCGAGACGCGCCTCGACACCGGCAACCTCGAGAACATCCTCGAGGCCGTCGAGGGGGTGGAGCGGAGCCGCGGTCGAACGCCAGGTACCACCTACCTTCGCGCGCGCGTCTCGCTCACATTGCACCTCGAGCCGCCGAAGCTGATCGCCGAGCGCGTCTCGGCGCTCGCGCTCTCGATGACGTCGTTCCAGGAGCTCTGCCTGCTCGCCGCCGAGGCCTGGCTCGAGGCCGGCGATCCGCGGCGCGCGATGCCTTACGCGCGCGATCTCGTCGATGCGCCCGGGGTCGACGAAGGTCTCCTGCTCCGCGCCAAGCGGATCCTCGCGCGTGCCGTGGGCGCGGCGCCGGAGAGGCAGCACCAGACGTACGCCGACGGGATCCCCGCCGCGCCGCTGCCCGCAAGCCAGCGACCGCCCGCCGTCGCTCCGTCCCTGCCACCGATCCCGCCGCTCGATTTCAACGTGTCGCAGTCGTGGCCGCCGGCAAAGACCCGCACGCCGCTCCCGCAGCTCGAGGCGCCGTCCGTGCCGCCGCCGCCGGCGGTCCCCGCGCCGGCGCCATCGCAGCCCGGGGGTCCGCGGCGCGCGATGACCTCGCGCGGCATGGGCATCCCGCCGCCGCTTCCCCCGCGCGCGCGATCGCAGGCGCCGCCGGTCGACACCCCGATGCGCCCACCCCCGCCCTCTTCACCGCCCGTCAACTTCTTGCCGCCGTTGCCGCCGCCGGCGGCGCCCCGGCAGCGCAGGACCTCGCGCGACGCCTCCGGGTACCAATCACCGCCGGCGTCGAGCCGGCCCGCCCCCATCACGGCGCCGCCCTCGCCGCCGCGCGCGATGCCGGCGCGCTCGCGACCGCCGCCGGCGGCCCCGATCTCCTCGATGCCCGCGGCCTTGCGGACGCCGATCGATCTCGAGCAGCCGCCGCCGCCCGATCCATCGGCGTCGTTCACGCTCGATCTGCCGGGCCCCGAGTCGCTGCTTCCGCCCACGCTCGACGCTCCGAAGCAGACGCCCAGCAGCCGCGACGGCCACTCGCCCAGCCGTCGTCCCGTGCGACGTCACAGCATGGGCATCGT
>JAYTBL010000849.1:0-16056 GCA_043736975.1 Polyangiaceae bacterium | reverse complement strand
GCCGCGGTCATTCACGGATCGTGCCGGCGCTCAGCGGTAGGGCAGCTCGACGCGGCGCTCATCGCGCTGATCCTCGCGCCCCGACCCTCGCCCCGGGCTGGTGGGCCGGGCTCGACGGAAAGAGCGCAGATCTCACGGTCGTCGTCCACGACCCGGAACCGATCTCGCAGGGCCGCAATGCCCACTATGCCGACTACGGCGTTCTCTTCAACGACGACCAGCTCCACGTCGGCGACGGCGGCGCGGGCTGGCTTCCGCTATCGGCCGGGTTCGACGTCATGGCCCACGAGCTCGCGCACGGCGTCACGAATCGCACGTCGGGGCTCGTCTATCGTGGTGAATCCGGCGCGCTCAACGAGGCCTTCAGTGACGTGATGGGCGCCGCGGCGGAGAACTGGCTGCCCGAGACGCGGGATGCCGTGAAGAACGTGCTCATCGGCGAGCGCATGACGATCGATGGTCGGGGTATCCGCAACATGGCCGATCCGAGCGAGGATCTTGGCGGCGGCAACGTCCGCAACGGTATCGACCACTACAAGCTGATGCCTGCCTGCCCGACCCCGACCGACGCAAACGACCACTGCGGCGTGCACACGAATTCGGGTATCGCGAATCGGGCCTTCACGTTGATGGTCCTCGGCGGTCTCCACAAGGGCTCCAAGGTGGCCGTCGCAAAGGGGGTCGGCTGGGAGAAGGGTCGCGAGCTCTGGTACAATTCATTCACCAAGCTGGGACCCAATTCGAACTTCGCGACGGCGGCCTATACCCAGCTCGCGGTCGCCACGACGCAAGGGATCGAATCCATGACCGCCGTGGCGTGCGCTTGGTTCGCTGTGGGCGTCTTCGATCCGGTCGATCTGAGCGCTCGCAACGTTGTCTGCGTCGGCTCGAACCCGACGTCGGCACCGCCGCCGGCCGCCCCTGCCCCGCCTTCGTCGGCGTCGGGCGGCGGATGCAACGGCCGCACGAGCGGCTACGTGTGCAATGATGGGACCCCGGGCTTCGCCACTCCGTGCAATGCTTCGGCTGTGACCATCTATTGTGCCGACACGGCTCAGCGCTGCAAGCGGGCCTCCGCCAGCGATGCCACCGCGACGGTCGACTCCACGGGCGTGCTCACATGCGAATGACCCGTCCACGCTGGGCGCTGGTGATAGGCCTGATCGTCGTCGCGCTGGTCGCCGCTCGCATCGTCTGGCGACAGGCGGAGCGGGCACCGAAGATGTGCGTGACCACTCCCTGTTGAAGCGGCTTCGGCTGCGGAGACCGCTTCCATAGCGTAGGCTCCCGGTGGGTGAGCTGGTTCGCGTAACTTGGCTCGCGACGCCTCGGCTTGACCACGAAGCGGTAACGATCGTGCCGCTTCGGCTCGGCGCCGGCGTCCTCCCACTGGTACGCGTCGCGGCCGATGTGGCGGAGCCGGATGCGGGTGTCGGCGTGGACGCTGAAGCCGGCCTGGCGCGCGCGCTCGCTGAACGCGAAGTCCCCGGCGAGGTACCAGGCGCCCTCCGCGGTCTCCTTCACGAGCGGAAGGTAGTAGGGGACGAACGCGCCGTGGAACTGCGCATTGCAAGTCGGGAGCGCGAGCGTCGCGCCCCGACCCTCGCCCCGGGCGTGTGCCGCGACCCATCGACGTGCAGGTGTTAGTTACCGGAACGACGCACACGGGCTGCATCGACCGCGCCCGCGCGCTGCTCCCGGAGCGCACCGCGGAGGCCTCGGGCCCCGGGCGCTGCTCGCAGCGCTGCGCGACGACGAACTGAGGCAACGCGCGCGCGCCCACCAGCCGTGCTGGAGCGCTCGAGCTCCGGCCCGCGCCCGTGGCTCCCCTGCCTTTCGCACTCCGGGAAGATCGCCATCAACGGTACGGCACATCGCTCTGCTTCTCGCCGCGCTGGGCGAGCACCCAGCCGAAGAACGCCTCGATCGCCGGCAGCAGCGCGCGGGGGTCGGCGACGAAGCCTTCGTGGCGCAGCGTCGCGCCGCGGCCGTCGGTGAGCGCGTGGGTCGAGGGAAAGCTCTGGCGCACCAGGCGCAGGTCGGGGCCGGGCGTCTCGTCGTCGAGCGCGGCGCAGGCCGCGGCGGGCAGCGGCGCGTGGGTGAGGTCGATGTCGACGAGGTGCGCGGCGCCCTCCTTCGTCCACTCGGTGCGGATGCTCGCGCGGATGCTGCGCTCCTCGCCGCCGAGCACGCGGGCCCCGAACACCAGGCCGTACAGCGAAGGACCGCTCGGCACCAGGAACGCGCTCTGCTCGCCCGCCGCCTGGAGCCACGCCGGCTGCGCGGCGATCACGCCCGTCGGGAACGACAGGCTTCGGATGGCGTCGCCAATGGCCTTCGCGCGACCGGCCGCGAAGCGCGCCAGCTCCACCATCGGCGCGGGCTCGTCGCTCGCCAGCGAGAAGTGGATGCCGAGATGGTGATCGGAGAACCGGATCTCGTCGGCGGCGCCCAGACCGGTGAGCGCGGTCGCGACGAAGGCTGCGGAGCTCGCGTCCTCGTGCTTCACGCGCAGGAGGTAGGCGCGCGCCAGCGTCTCGGGGAGGAGCGGCGACTGGCGGAAGCCCTCGAGCATCCCCAGGCGATGAAAGTCGACTCCCAGCTCGACGTCGGGAAACGTGAAGTCTACATCGATTCCGAGACGCGCCGCGTGCGGTGCGTCGGAGATGCGCAGGCCCACCGGGCCGACGAAGCCGTCGACGAACACCGGCGCGCGACCGAGACGCAGCCCCGTGCCCTCGGCCATGAGGGCGGCGATCCGCTGGAGCCGCTCGCTGCCCACCAGGCCGGGCGCGGCTTCGCCCTCGATGACCGAGCCATGGGGGAGCACCTGCAGCGCCACCTCGAAGGCCGGATCGATGGCCCACGGGATGTCGATGCTCACCGCGAGCGCGAGATCGTTCTCGATGAACGAGGACGCCGAGGTCGGCGTGAAGCTCTGGTGAGGCGGGATCTGGAAGGGGATCGGCTCGCCGCTGCGCAGGGCGTTCGCGGGGATGCGGATGCGCATGCCGAGCGGCGAGCGGCGGCGATCGCCGCGGCCCATCGTGACTTGCGCGATGCTGGCGAAGAGCAGCTCGACGGCGTCGAAGCGCGCGGTTGCTGCGCCGCGGAGCGCGATCTGGCCGATGAGCG
Source organism: Polyangiaceae bacterium (assembly GCA_043736975.1). Taxonomy (GTDB): domain Bacteria; phylum Myxococcota_A; class Polyangia; order Polyangiales; family Polyangiaceae; genus Labilithrix. The sequence continues at coordinate 12,921 of JAYTBL010000849.1, read as the reverse complement.
GCTCGCCGAGCGCCACCACCGTCGACGCGAGCGAGAGCTCGACCACGATCTCGGCGTGGAAATTCACGGGCGAGCGCGTGCTCAGGGGCTTGCGCATGCCGAGCTGCGGCGCCATCTGCACCACGGGATAGCGCTTCGCGGTGGGGTCGACGGCCCAGTCCACCTCGAGGCGCGTCTCCACGACGTGCTCGATCGCGCAGTCGTTGCCGGTGAAGCCGGGCGGGAGCCACCACGGCACGTCGAGCGCGAAGGGGAACCGGTGGGTGCCGGCGGCGAGCTGCTTCGGCACCTCCACGCGGAAGGGAGCGTTGAAGAGATCACGCCGCACCACGCTCCGGTTCTTGCCGGAGCCGTAGCCCGCCCAGGCGGAGGTGCGAAACACGAGCTCCACGTGTTCGGCGCGGGGGATCGGCTCGGGCGCCGTGAGCACGAGCGAGCCCTCGACGCGCTGGCCGGGCACCAGCGCGCCGCCGCTCAGCAGCACCTCGAACGAGCACTTGGGGATGATCGACACGCGCCGATGATAACGAAATTGCTACACAGCGGTCAGCGCCGCGGCCGCGACTGTTTGGGGGGGCGCTCGCGATCGACGCGGGCTACGATCGGGAGGTGCGACGCCACGCCGGAAACCGCACCGCGGGGATCATCCCATGACAGCATTGGCCTTCTTCAACGGGCTCTCCGGAGCGCTCCGGCGCAGCCGATCTCGCCTGCGCTCATGAACCGGAAGGCGCCGCCAGCGGCCTCGATCACATCGGTGACCTTGCGCGCCTCGGTGTTCGAGGACGGCGGGCTCCGGGCGCTCACTCCCGAGGAGCTTGATCTCGTCGTGCTCGAGGAGCGCGAGGTAAGGGATCGCGGGTACGGCGACGTCGTGTGCCACGTGGCGCCCAACGGGACGTGCTTCCGGGTCCGCGACCTGCTCGCCGCCATCGAGGAGACCGAGCGCCAGACTCGGCATCAGAGCGAGTGGTTCGAGGGCATTGACGTGCACCACACGTTCTTCGAGGGAATGGAACGCGACCCCGACGCTATCTGGAGAGTACGGTGGGGCTCCTGATCATCCGTCGATGAACGATGGGACCCGGTCGATCTCGTCTTCCAGCACCGCGCCAAGGCCCGACTGCCGCGACTCGTAGTCGTCCACCTCGTGGTCGATCTCGGCAACAGCCGAGCGATGGATCCTGAGGTTCACGTGCGCGGGCGGGCGGCTCGACGCGTACGCACGTGCGCACGGTATTTCACCGTCGAGGCTGCGAAGGAGCTCGAGCGCGAGCTTCGCGCGTTCCTCGACGGGCAACATGAGGATCTCCGGGAGCATGTCGGTCGCAGCCATCCGCGAAGGATAGCAGCTGGCAGAGGAAGCGAAACGCGTCGCGGAGGCTACAGAGCGGTCAGCGCCGCGGCGGCGATCTTCCCGAGCGCGCGGCCGGTCGCCGTCTTCTTCTTGCGCAGCTGCGCGGGATCGCCCTCGAAGACGATGGTGCCGCCCGCGTCGCCGGCCTCGGGGCCGAGCTCCACGACCCAGTCGGCGTTGGCGATGACGTCGGGATGGTGCTCGACGATCACCAGCGTGTCACCGCGCTCCACGAGGCGATCGAGCACCCTCACCAGGCGCCCGACGTCGGAGAGGTGAAGGCCGGTGGTGGGCTCGTCGAGGACGTAGACGGTAGGCTCGTGCGCCATCCCGGCGGTGAGCTCGCTCGCGAGCTTGAGGCGCTGGGCCTCGCCGCCGGAGAGCGTGTTCGAGCCCTGACCGATCGACAGATACCCGCAGCCGAGCTCGGTGATGGTGCGCAGCGGACCCGCGATCTTGCGGAACGCGCCGAACACCTCGGCCGCCTCCTCGGCGGAGAGCTTGAGGACGTCGCCGATGGAGAGGCCTGCCCACTTCACGTCGAGCGTGGCCGGCTCGAAGCGCAGGCCGAGGCACGTCTCGCAGGGCGAGCTGACCTCGGGGAGGAACGCCATCTCCGAGACGATGACGCCCTGGCCGTCGCACGCGGTGCAGCGGCCGCCCTGGGGCGTGTTGAAGGAGAAGCGCGCCGGGGTCCAGCCGCGGGCGCGGGCCTCGGGCAGCGCGGCGAACAGCTTGCGGATCTCGTCCCAGATCCCGAGGAACGTCGCCGGCACCGAGCGCGGCGTGCGACCGATCGGCGACTGGTCGACGGCGAGCGCGCGCTTGATCGTCTTCGGCACCCGGATCGCCTTGTGCGCGCCCGGCGTATCGGCGACGAGCTCGAGGCTGCGGCGCAGGGCGGGGAAGAAGACCTTCTGCACGAGCGTGCTCTTGCCGGAGCCGCTCACCCCCGCCACCACCACCATGCGGCCCGCGGGGACGCGGAACGTCACGTCCTTCAGGTTGTTGGCCTTCGCTCCTTCGAGCTCGAGCCACGCCTCGGCCATGGGGCGCGGCGGCCGTACGCGCCCCAGCGGCTCGCGGATGGCGCGGCCGGTGGGCGAGGCCTCGGAGGCGAGCACCGCCGCGGGATCGCCCTCGGCCACGATGTGTCCGCCGTTGCGGCCGCCGCCCGGACCGAGATCGGTCAGGTGATCGGCGGCCTGGATGGTCTCGGCGTCGTGCTCGACCACCACCACCGTCGATCCGGTGTCGACGAGCGCGCGCAGGTTCGCGATGAGGCGACCGGTGTCGCGCGGGTGGAGGCCGATGGTGGGCTCGTCGAGCACGTAGAGCGCGCCGGTGAGGCCGCTGCCCAGCTGCGCGGAGAGTCGCAGGCGCTGCATCTCCCCCCCGGAGAGGCCGTTCGCGGCGCGGCCCAGGCCGAGGTAGCCGAGGCCCACCTGCTCGACGAACTCGAGGCGGCGCTTGAGCTCGGCGAGCGGCGCCTTGGCGATGATCGCCTGGTTGCCGACCAGCGCGAGCTGCGCCACCTGGGCGAGCGCCTTGGTGACGCTCTTCTCCATGATGCGCGGGTAGGTCTCGCCGCCGAGGCGCACGCTGCGCGGGATGGGCGCGAGGCGATCACCCTTGCAGACGCGGCATTTCTCGCGCGGCTTGCCGGGATCGGGATCGTCGTCCATGTCGGCGCTGCCGCCGCGGAGGCCGGTGCCCTCGCAGCCCTCGCACTGGCCCTGCTTGGTGTTGAAGGAGAACCAGCGCGGATCGAGCTCGGGGATGCCGGTGCCGCACTGCGGACACGCGCGGGAAGTGGAGAGCATCTCCTCGCCGCTCGCGAGGTGCGCGGTGGGCGCCGCGGGGCCGACGCGCAGCGAGCCGGCGCCCCACGCCAGCGCGCGGTCGAAGGTCGCGCGATCGAGATCGGCGAGCGGCCCGTAGTACACGATGAGATCGATCGTGTGCTCCTTGGCCTTGGTGAGCTTCGGCGGCGGATCGATGGAGACGATCGCGCCGTCGACGCGCGCGGTCGTCACGCCGGCGCGCGCCGCGTTCGTGAAAAGATCGAGGTAGGTGCCCTTGCGGGCGCGCACCGCGGGCGCGTAGAGCGTACGCCGGTGGCTCTTGCTCCCCATCTTGCGGACGCGCGCGAACATGTCGTCGGGCGCGCTCGGCTGCACGAGCGTGTTGCAGTCCGGACAATAGAGCTCGCCGACCTTCGCGTAGAGCAGGCGCAGGTAGTGGGCGATCTCGGTGACCGTCGCCACCGTGGAGTTGGCGCCGCCGCGCGTGGTGCGCTGCTCGAGCGCGATGCTGGGCGGCACGCCGGAGACCAGATCGACGTCGGGCCGCGGCAGCGTGGGGAGGAACTGCCGCGCATACGGCGTGAGCGTCTCCATGAACCGCCGCTGCCCCTCGGCGAAGATCACGTCGAAGGCGAGCGAGCTCTTGCCAGAGCCGCTGGGCCCGGTGACGACGCACAGCTTCCCGTGCGGAATCCGGCACGAGACGTCCTTCAGGTTGTGCTCGCGTGCATTCTGCACGGTGATGGCGTCGAGCCAGCTGGTCGTGCTCGTGCTCGTGCTGGTCTTGCTCTTCGCCTTCTTGCTCGACTTTCCCGCGAGCTCCCGCAGCGCCTCGCCGGTCTTGCTCCCGCTCGCCGCGATGACCTCGGGCGCGCCTTGGGCCACCACCACACCGCCGTGCGGGCCGCCCCCCGGCCCCAGGTCGATGACCCAGTCGGCCTCGCGCACCACCGACAGATCGTGCTCGACCATCACCACGCTCGCGCCCTCTTCCACGAGGCTGCGCAGCGCGTTCACGACGTGGACGGCGTCCTCGGCGTGGAGGCCGGCGCTCGGCTCGTCGACCACGAACAGCGCGCCGCGCGTCTCCGAAGAGAGCGCGCGCGCGAGCTTGAGGCGCTGCGCCTCGCCGCCCGAGAGCGTCGAGAGCGGCTGGCCAAGCGGGAGGTACCCGAGCCCCACGCGTACCAGCGGCTTCAGCGTGTTCTCGATCACGTAGTCTCGCAGGTCGGGCGGCGAGAAGGTGGCGAGGGCCTCGTCCACGGTCATGGCCAGCACGTCGGCGACGGTCTTGCCCGCATGATGGACCGCGAGCACGTCGGTGTTGAAGCGCTTCCCCTGGCAGACCGGGCAGAGCAGCATCACGTCGGCGAGGAACTGCATCTCCACCGTCTCGTAGCCCTCGCCCGAGCAGTTCTCGCAGCGGCCCTTGCCCGGGACGTTGAACGAGAAGTGCGCGGGCGACAGTCCGCGCCGCAGCGACTCGGCCTCGGCCGCGAAGCGCGCGCGGACCCGATCCCAGGCATGCGTGTAGGTTGCAGCATTTCCGCGCGCGGTGCGGCCGAGCGGCGACTGATCGACGAGCACTGCGCTGGTGAGCTTCTCGTGACCCTTCATCGAGGCCATCACGCCGGGCTTGGCCACCGCGGTACCGCAGGCGCGCGCCACGCCGCGGTACACGATGTCCTCGGCGAGCGTGCTCTTGCCCGAGCCGCTGGGGCCGGTGACGGCGCACAGCACGCCGAGCGGGATGTCGATCTGGTCGATGCGCAGGTTGTTCTCGCGGATCCCCGTGAAGGAGAGGACGCGCTTCGCCTGCCCCTCGGTGCGGTCGGTGCCCGGGCGAGCCTTCGGTCGGGCGCGCCAGGCGCGGCCGGTCGCCGTGTCGCTGGTCGCGATCTCGGGCGGGGTGCCCTGGAAGAGGATGTTTCCCCCGTGCGGGCCGGCGCCGGGGCCCATCTCGATCACGCGGTCGCAGCGCTCGACCACGCCGCGATCGTGCTCGATGACGAGCACGGTGTTGCCGGCCTTCGCGAGATCGCGCATCGCATCGGCGAGGCGCGGGACGTCGGTGGCGTGGAGGCCGACGGTCGGCTCGTCGAGCACGAACAGCGTGCCGGTGAGCGAGGCGCCGAGCGCGGTGGTGAGGCTCGCGCGCTGCGCCTCGCCTCCCGAGAGCGTGCGCGCCTGGCGATCGAGCGTGAGGTACGAGAGGCCGACCGAGGCGAGGTAGCCGAGGCGCGAGGCGAGCTCGCCCTTGACGCGCTTGCCCTGCGGTCCGCTGGGCTCGATGCCGCGGAGCTGCGCGAGCGCCTGCTCGACGGTGAGCTTGTGCCACCCGCCGAGATCGAGGCCGCCCACCTGGTAGGTGCGCGCGGTCGCGTTGAGGCGCGCGCCGTGGCACGCCACGCACGGGACGTAGTCGCGGTAGCGCGAGAGGAAGACGCGCACGTGCATCTTGTAGGTGCGGCCCTCGAGCCACTTGAACCACGCCTTGATGCCGGGGTACTTGCCGCCCGACCAGTCGCCCTCGCCCTCGATGATCGCGCCCTGCTGGTCGGCGGAGAGCTTCTCCCAGGCGACGTCGAGCGGGATCTTCCGCTTCTTCGCGAACTTGACGAGGACCTCGCGCTCCCATTCGCTCGACTTGCCCGACCACGCCTTGATCGCGCCCTTCTCGAGGGTCTTGGTCTTGTCGGGGATCACCTTGTCCCAGTCGACGGCGATCACGCGGCCGAAGCCGCGGCAGTCGGTGCAGGCGCCGAGCGGCGAGTTGTAGGAGAAGAGACCGGCGCGCGGAGCCTCGAAGGAGCGCGCGCAGCCGGGGCACACCAGGCCGCGGGCGATCGCGACGTGCGCGGGCGGCGCTTCGGTGCCGGCGGTGGGGAGGGGGGGTAGGGGAGAGCCCTCGGGCTTCGGGGCGTCGGCGGTGCGCAGCTCGGCGCGTCCGTGGCCGCGCTCCCACGCGATCTCGATGGCCTGCTGCAGGCGCCTCACGTCGCCGGCACCGAGCTTGAGGCGATCGATGACCACCTCGACGGCCACGTCAGGACGCCCCGCCTCGCTCGGCTTGACGTCGTCGATCTCGCGGACCGTGCCGCCGACCACGAGGCGGCGGTAGCCGTCCACCACCAGCGACTCGCGCAGCTCGAGGTAGTCCTCGGCGCTCGCGACGCGCACCGGATAGCTCACGATGGCGCGCCGCTCGCCGAAGCCGGCGACGGCGCTGACCGCGGCGTCGTGCGCGGTGGTGGCGACCGCGGTGCGGTGACAGTCCGGGCAGGTGGGCACCGCCTCGCAGGCGAAGAGCGCCGCGAGGTACGGCTCGAGATCGGTGAGCGTGGCCACCGTCGAGCGGCTCGACTTCACCGGGGCGCGCCGGTCCACGGCGACGGTGGCGGCGACGGGCTCGAGCGAGCCGACTGGCGGGCGCTCGAGGCGCTCGAGGAACTGGCGCGCGTAGGGGCTGAAGCTCTCGACGAAGCGGCGCTGCCCCTCCGCGTAGAGCGTGTCGAGCGCGAGCGAGGACTTGCCGGCCCCGCTGGGGCCGGTCAGCGCGACGAGCTGGCCAGGCGAGAGATCGAGGTCGACGCCACGGAGGTTGTGCGTGCGAGCTCCGCGGAGGCGGATGGGAAGCATGGACGAACAGCCATAGTGAGCCCGCTCCGGCCCAGCAACCGATGGCGCCGCCTTTGTGCGGTTGGGCTCGGTGATTGCGAGGTGGGTAGCGGATATCCTGACATGGGGCTGTCAGTTGCGCGGTCCCGCGAGCGCCCTTCTCGCCCCGCTCCAGGAGCGCTTCGGCGTACGCCGCTCAGCGGCCGAAGAGGACAAATCCCAGGATGCCCATCGCCACCACCGCGGCGAGCCCGATCCACATCCCGACCTTCGAGCTCTCCTCGACCGGCGGCGCCTTCGCGATCACGGCGGCGGTCGACGGCGGTGGCACCTCCTCCGCGGGCTCGGCGTCGCCCACCACGAACGCTTTGTCGGTCGTCTTCCGGATGGCGGGCCACAGGTTGTGGATCTCCTCGCGCGTCAGGCCGAGGTAGCCGAACGCCGGCTCCTCGAGCGTGCGATCGAGATCGGAGAGCCGTGGCTCGGCGAGCTCGGCGGCCGCCGCGACCAGCGCATCGGCCACGCGCAGCAGCGCGACCATGGCGGTGACCGCGCCGCCCTCGGCGAGCGCGTCCTCCCAGCGATGATGGAGCGTCACCACCTGCGGCAGGGGGACGGGCATGTGCCACTTGCGCAGGACCTCGCCGCCGAGCGCGCCGTGGTCGAAGCCCATCAGCGCGCGTTCGTCGTCGACCGAGGGCTCCTCGCCGAGCGCCGTCTGCTCGATGAGCGCGTCGTAGAAGGGATCGCTCGTCTGCGCGACCAGCATCGCGCCCACGTCGTGGAGGAGCCCCACCGTGAACGCTTCGTCGGGAGGCAGCCCGATGATCGGCGCAAGGAGCCGCGCGATGCCGGCCACCGCGATCGCATGGCTGGCGAGCGAGGGGTGCGGCGCCGTGGCCTCCTCGACGAACGCCAGCGCGGCGGCGCCCGTCACCACCGCCGAGACGCGCTTCAGCCCGAGCAGCGAGACTGCGTGACGCACCGAGGTGCAGCGCTGCGCGAGCCCCGACGCCGGCGCGTTGACGACGCGCAGGAGATCGGTCACGAGCCCGACGTCGCCCTCGACCAGCCGCGCCACGTCCGCGGGGGCGCTGCCAGGGTCAGCCGCCTTGAGCCGCACCAGCTCGACGACGGCAGGAAACGGCTTGAGGCTGGCGAGCGCGCCGGCGACCACGCCGAGATCGCGGGTGATCGCGCGCCCGGATGCGGGCGGCCGCGCGGCGGACTCGGGGGCGTCGGGTACGAGCGAGAGCATGGGCTGGGTCATCTTGCTTGGGATCACTGCCGGGTCAGAGACGTGAGGGAGAGGAGCTGCCGCGTAACGGCGACGCCTTGCTCGTAGGCGGTCTTCGCCAGCGTGAGCTCGGTGAGCTGCTGCATCGGGTCGCCGTCGACCTGCTTGGCGATGGTGTTGGCCACCGCCACCTTGGTGTTCGACATCACGTCGATGGCCGAACGAAAGCGTTCGCTGGCGAGACCGGCGTCGGTCTGGCCCTGGACGAGCTGGGTGTGCGAGGCGTCGAGGAGATCGATGGATGCTCGGACGGCGCTGGGGTTGTTCGCGTTCAGTGCATCCGCGAGAGTCTTGAGCGCGCCGAGGATGTCCTGCCCGCCGGCGTTCGTGAAGATCTTGGCGCCGCTGACGTTCGCCGGAGGCTCGACGCCGTCCATCAGGGGCACGCGCGTCACGATGTCGTTGCCGACGAAGGTGCCGGTCGCGTCGAAGGGCGGGGTGTCGGTCTTCGTCCCTGCGAAGACGTACTTGTTGGCGTAGCGGGTGTTCGCGATGCCGAGCATCTCGTCGCGGAGCGCGGTCACCTGGGTGGCGAGCAGCTTGCGCGAGGGCGCGTCGAGCGTGTCGTTCGCGCCCGCGACCGCGGCGGCGCGTGCCTGGGACATGAGGTCGGTGGCGTTCGAGAGCGCGCCCTCGGCGACGTCGAGCTCGCCGGATACCTGGGTGGCGAGCTGGGAGCGTCGCTCGATGAGCGACAGCGCGCTGTCGCTCCGGACCTTGGTGGCATACGCCACCGGGTCGTCGGACGGCGCCGCGACCTTCGACCCGCGCGTGGCGACGCGCGAGGCCTTGTCGAGCCGCTGCGCCAGCTGGCTCTGCGCCGAGGCGGTGTTGGCGAGTCGCATGTTCTCCGAGACGCGCATCAGATGTCCCTCAGGAAGTTGGCGAGGAGCTCGTTCGCGGTCTGCAAGACCTTCGACGCGGCCTCGAACGCGCGTTGGTACTTCGACATGTCGATCATCTCTTCGTCGAGCGACACGCCGCTGGCGCTCTGCGACATGGTGGTGGCGAGCGACAGCGTGTCGTCGCGCAGTGACTTCTCGGACTCGGCGTTCAGCTTGCGCGCGCCGACGTCGCTGGCGAGGCTCGCGAAGCGGTTGGTGATGGTCGTCCCGCCGAAGCTGTCCGACTCCGCGAGCGCTGCGAGCGCCAGCGCGCCGCTGTTGCCGCCGGGGAGCTCGGCCACCGATCCGGCGGCGGCGACGCGCTCGGGATGGCCGGCGACGCCGGGATCGATGGCGAGCGTCGAGGCCGCGCCCGCCTTGGTCGCCGAGACCGCGAAGAGCGGCCGGCCCGACGCGCCGTCGGTGCCGACGCCTGCGACGTGCACGGCGTTGATGGTGTTCGCGACATCGAACGCGTAGGCGTCGAGGCCGGTCTGCGAGGCCGCCAGATCGACGTCGCGCGCCTCGCGCAGGCCGCCCAGCGTCCCCGAGTCGACCCGCGCGGTGACGTCGATGTCGTTCGCCGTGACGCGCATCTTCCCGTTCGCGTCGAGATCGAGCGTCAGCGGGTTGGTCCGGCTGCCCTCGACCAGCACCGCGCCGGCGCCGAAGAGCGTGATGCGGCCCTGGGGATCCTCGATGGCGCGCGCGCCGACGCGCTCGCTGACGTCCTTGACGTACATGTCACGCTGGTCGCGGAGGTTCGAGGAGTCGCTGCCCAGCGCCTGAGCCTCGGCGATTTTCCCGTTGAGGTCGGCGATGTGCGCGAGGCGATCGTTGAGGTCGCTCACGACGCCCTGGCCTTGCTGGAACAGCTCCTTCGAGGCGTCGGAGAGCCCGCGCGCGGCGTTGGAAATGGTGCTGGCGAGGTCGTCGACCTTGGAGAGCACGTCGGCACGGACCGCGGTGTCGAGCGGATAGGCGGTGAGCGTGGTGAGCGAGCCCATGAGCGCGGTCGCGCGATCGCCGATGGTGCCGGTGGTCGGCGCCATGATGGCCTCGATGCCAGCGAGCGCGTTTGCGCGGGCGTTCGCCGCCGACTGGAGGCCCGTCTGCTGGACGACGTGCGCGTAGGCAAACCGGTCGAACGAGCGGATCTCACCGCCATACGTCACGCCGCCGCCCACCTGGGGCGTCAAGGACGCGACGCGCTTCGTGTACCCCGCGGTCGTCGCGTTCGTGACGTTCTGTCCCGTGATGCCGATGGCCGCGGACTGGGAGAGGAGGCCACTGCGGGCGATGTCGAGGAGACCGGAGAGGCTCATGGAGTTCTCTAGAGGCTGATGGAGACGCGGATGCCGGGACCGCTGCGCGCGCGGGTACGCTCGACGGCGTCGCGCACGAAGTCGCGCGCGTGGGCGAGGAGCACGAGGTTGCGCTTGAGATCTCCGCGCACCTCGGCGAGGGCGTGCAGGAGCGGCGTGCGCTGGGGCTCGGCGGCGCCGGCCACGATCGCGACCAGCGCCTCCTTCTGGCGCGAGGCCTCGGTGATCCGTGCCGCGTCCATGCGGCGGATCGCGTCGCGCTCGCCCTCGAGGACGGCGCGCAACTCGCGGAGCAGATCGGCGGGGCTCATCTCAGTCGTCCTCGCCGACGAGCTTGCTCGCGATGGCGCGGGCGTCGACCTTGAACGTGCCGTTGCGGATCTGCTCCTTGAGCTCGTCGAGCCGGGCCGAGCCCGCCGAGAGCTGCGCCGCGCGGTCGGACACCTTGACGGAGAGGACGCTGGGCTGACTCGCGGTTGCCTTCACGGGCTCCTTTCCGGCGCCGGACTTGTCCGCGCCCGCCGTCGCGCCAGCCTTGGAGCTGGACAGCCGGTCGGTGAAACGTTCGTAGCGATCGCTGATCCGCATGGTCATGGCTCCGGTATTCAGGGGAACGGCAGGGAAGTCCGAACCTTTAGGGAATCGTCACTTTTTCGACGCACCAGGGGTCGCTGCATTCTTTGGGCCCGGCGGGCTCGCGTGCTGCTCGGCGCCGATGGCGTGCTCGATGGCGCGGCCCAGGCCGAGGCCGCCGCCCTGCGTCACCGCGGTGGAGAGGGCCTCGACGCCCATGTCGGCGTAGTTGCCCTTGCCCGCGACCTTGGCCGACGCGAGCATCTGGCGCACGAGGATGGCCTCGAACGCGGCGGCGGCCTGCTTGATGTCGGCCGTCTCCTTGGTCTTCTTCGCTTCGGATGGCGCGTCGGCCTTCGCGGCCGGCATCGGTCCGATGATGGGCGTGGTCACTGGACCACCATCTCGGCTTCGAGGGCGCCCGCCGCGCGCAGCGCCTGCAGGACCCCGGCGAGCTCGCGCGGCGCGAGCCCGAGCGTGCTGAGCGCGGAGGCGACGTCGGCGAGGGTGGGCGCAGGCGGGACGAAGGCCATCGCCCGGCCCGCCTCGCTGGTCTTGATCTCGCTGCGGGGGACCACCGCGGTCGAGCCCTTGCCGAACGGCGCCGTCGGCTGCGAGACCTGCGGGGTCTCCTTGATCACGATGGTCAGGCTGCCGTGCATCACCGCGACCGGCGAGAGGCGGACGTCGCCGCCGGCCACGATCGTGCCGGTGCGCTCGTTGATGACGACGCGCGCGCGCCGGACCGGCGTGACCTCGACCTCCTCGAGCTGCGCCATGAGCTCGACGATCCGCGCGCCGAAGTCCTCGGGGATCTTCACGCGCACCGAGCCGCCGTCGAGCGCGCTGGCGCTGCCCGGAAAGCGGACGTTGACCGCCTCGGCGATGCGCGAGGCGACGGTGAAGCCGGGGTTGCGCAGCTCTAGCTTCAGCGCCCCGCCCTCCACGATGGTCGCGACGACCTCGCGCTCCACGATCGCGCCTTCGGGGACGCGGCCCGCGGTGGTGGTGCCCTTGGCGACCGAGCTGCCGCTGCCGCCCTTGGCCTCGAAGCCGCCCACGATGACGCTGCCCTGCGCCACCGCGTAGGTCTTCTGGTCAGCGCCCTTGAGGAGCGTCTGGATGAGCATGCCGCCCGCCAGGGATTTGGCGTTGCCGACCGACGAGACGGTGACGTCGATCTTCGTGCCCTGCTTGGCGAAGGCGGGCAGCTGCGCCGTGACGATGACGGCCGCGACGTTCTTGAGGCGCAGCTGGCTGGGGTCGACCTGGACGCCGAGGCGGCGCAGGAGGGAGAGCACGGTCTGGGCGGTGAAGGGGGCGCTGACGTCGTCACCCGTGCCGTTCAGGCCGGTGATGATGCCGTAGCCGACGAGCTGGTTCTCGCGGGCGCCGCTCGCGTCCACGAGGTCGCGCAGCTTCTCGGCGCGTGCCGCGGCGGGGGCCAGCACGATGCCGAAGAGCACGACCAGAAGCAGTGACCACTTGATGCGCACGCTACGTCTCCTCAGAAGGGGTTGAGCGTCTCGATGACGCGCACGCCCCAACCCTTGCGTTGTTGATCGGCGAGATCGCCGCGACCGGTGAACTCCACCTGCGCATCGGCGATCCGCGAAGAAGCGATGGAGTTGTCCTGCGCGATGTCGGCCGGACGCACCAGCCCCGAGACATACAGGTGGGTCTCCTCGTTGTTGATGAGGACGACCTTGGTGCCCTCGAGGAAGAGATCGCCGTTGGGCATCTCGCTGACGACGCGCACCGCGATCTTCCCGGAGAGCTCGCCGTTGCGGGCGGTGTCGCCGGCGCCAGCGAACGAGGACTTGCTGGCATACTCGATGAGCTTCGAGGTATCGAGATCGGGGTACGCCTTCTTCAATGCGGGAACGATGCCGACCATGGCGGTGGCGCCCGAGGTGCCGTCGGCCTGCTTGCTGAGGTTGGTGGTCGCGGCGCCCTTGGCGTTGGCCTGCTCGTCGATGTTGATGACCAGGAAGTCGCCGACGCGCACCGCGCGCGTGTCCTCGAGCCAGCCGCCGTGCGCCTCGCTGAAGAGCGAGCCGTT
>JAYTBL010000848.1:0-7453 GCA_043736975.1 Polyangiaceae bacterium | reverse complement strand
TGCACCGAAAGAGGCGTGACCCGCGCCGTCTTTGCTTCGGCGAAGCGAGACGAGCTGTCCGGCGGGGCAACGGACCGTGTTCGCCGTTAGGTCGATCGCGAATGCATCTTGGGAATACATCCCCTCGCGAGCGGACGGCGGCTGCACCTTCACGTTCGGTTCGACCCCGGCTTGCTCCAACATCTCCACAACATCCGCCGTGCCGTACGACGCATCGCCGTAGACTTCGATGGGTTCTTCGTCCGCAGCCGAAGCTTCCTGCTCCTTGTCGTGCTCGGTGCTCGGGGTGCTCCCGAGCACGTCCGCAAGAAGGCTCTTGGCCGCGGCCCCATCGCCGACGTTGCCGGCGGTCACGTCGACGGCGGTGATGATCTCCGACTCCGGGTCGATCGCGATATGTCCCTTGTAGCCGTCGAAACCGCGCGCCGCGGTCTTGTGCCCGTGGCGAGCCTCCGGGTCGACCACCGAGATCACGCGACGCGACGGGCGATGACGAGGAGGCCGTCATCGCGGGCCTCGAGGTCTTGCCCCACGACTGTCGCGACGAGCTCAGCGGCCTGCTTGACGGGCAGGGCGAGCTCTCGCCCATCGAGCGCGCAGAGCACGGCGAAGGCATCCCACGCCAGCGCATCGACGAGCGCCTCACGCGCGGGCTTGTCGTCCCAATCGCACGCGGGTTTCCCTGGCGCGTCATACGTGTCGTCCCGCTTGAGCACGGCTCGCAACTCCGTCGCCAGCGCCTTGTCGGCAACGCGGAGCAGCGCTCGAATCGCCGACCGGATCATCGTCACCGTGTCCTGCGTCGCGACGGCGTCGTACAACGCCGTCGAATCCAGAACGCGCTTGCGACCTACGAGCCCAGCTTCTTTCGCCATCGCCAACGCCGCCTCGAAAATCCGATCCGGGGACTTCGATGCCCGCAGCCGTGCGCGCATGTTGACCAACACCGTGTGCACGAAGCTCGGGTAATCGAGGTCCACCCCCGCCGCGTACTTCCAGCGCATGTCGAACGCGAATCGATCGACGGCCTCGCGATCGCTGAGCCCCTCGACTCGCTGCAGAACCATGACCGTGGCGAGAATCTGCGGCGCGACCGAATTTCTGCCGACTTCCTTGAACAGGTCCGCGAACGACGCATCGGAGAACAGAACCGGGCCGCGCTCATGCAGGAGCCGATAAATCGACGTCTCGGATAGCCGGCCGTCGCGATACGTCGTGCTTCAGCGGAACAGGTCGTCGTGCTTCGGTGCCTCACCAAGGCTCATGCACGCATTTCGCCGAATTCGAGCGCCGCGCGCCACTTCATTCGCGTGAGATCACGTGGGATCACATAGGGCAACGTGGGATCACGTATCGTCACGAAAAGGACCAGTCACCTAGACAGAATGATTGGTGCAGGATGGACGACCCTCTCGTGGTGGCTGCCCCGCTCGCGGTCTCCCTGCTGGTCGTGGGCGTCTTCGTGTTCTGGGGCGCGCCTCTTCGGTAAGCGCGCCGAGCTCGATGTCCTTGCCGCCGAGCTTCGTCCTTCTCTTCTCGCCGAGGTCCCGCTCTTCCTTGGCATCCCCGCCGATCTACACGCCCGCGCGATCGTCGGTGCGCACAAGCTCTGGCTCGCGAGCGAGGTGACGAGCCCCGATGGTCGATGGTCGGCCGTCGTGACGATCACGCAGCACGTTGCGCCGTCGGAAGCTGCCTATCGCGAGGCCGTCGCCACGATCGAGGAGCGCTTCACGGTCGGATACGATGGAGAGGGGGGCATCACCTCCCCCAAGGCCACGGGCGGGCTCTGTTTTCCAGAGGGCATCGGTCGTCAGACCTTGCAGCTGATGCCCCTTGGAGCGGTCGCGCCAGGCAGCGAGCTCCGCGCACGGGTGACGCTGGCCGCGCTGACCGGCGCTCAGACCGCGACCTTCCGTGTCTTCGTCGGTGTCTCGGTCCGCTGAGCGCCGCCTCCAGAAGCCCACCGCTCCCGAGCTCGCGCTCGCGCTCGCATCGCGACCATCACCTCGGCCGTCTCGCCTTGACCGCGAGCTTCGAACCCGTCAGCGGAGTGCTCTCGTGCGCCGCGCGGCCGGCTTCAACCTCTGGCTGTGGTTTCGGCACGAGGCCGATCGCGCGGTGTTCATCATGGTGATGGTGACGCCGACGCCGCCCGTTCCCGTCGACTGAAGACCTGTCCGGTGGCTTCGAGCGGCGTCACGCACGTTCCACCCGCGGCCCCCCGACACCATCACGAGGGCCGCACGTGCTTCCTCGGGATCCACTCCTGCCGCCCCCCCTCGAGCTCCACGAAGTAGTGCTTCCCCCGCACCTGCAGAACGAAGCCCGGGATCCGCGCGCCGTCCGTCCACGTGACGAGCACGCGCGCGCCGCGTTCGAGTGTAACGCGCGCGGCGGCCTTGCCCGACGACGTGCCACTTCGCGGCTCCGATCGGAGACGCAAGTCGAGGGCGTTGCCCTGGGCGCGATGGGTCCAGGCGTTGGCCAGCAGCAGGATCCCCGGAACGAGCAGCATTCCGATGTAGACGACTCCGGTCAGCAGGAAGAGCAGAGTCCCTACGCCCGTGAGGACGCCGCCGAGCACGAAGCCACGCGACGCGCTCGTCCGATGAAGGCGCAGCTCGTATTCGTCGGCCTCGCGATCGCTCGTGGTGGAATCAGGGAACAAGCTGGTCTCCTCCGCGATCCACGGCCTGACCTCGAAGCGCGATGGGACTGTCGCAGAGAAAGAACCATCAGTCGATGGTGGAGCTCTTTCCCACCGTGATCGGGCCGCTCGTGAACGCCGGAACGGACGCGCCGCGAAAGCGCTGCGCAATGCACGCCCCCGTCGCGGCGCCGCCATACGGCGCCTCCACGTTCACCACGGACACCGTCCCGCTGGGCCGGAACGTCACCTTCACGTGGCCCGTACTCCGCCGGCCAATGTTCGGACAGCACCGGTCCCGCAGAGAGCGGGCCGTTGCTCATGTACAGCGGCGCCAGCTGTCGACGTCTTGCGCCCCCCCGACGGCGATGTCGGCTACGATGCCGCCCATGAATCGTCCTCTCATGGCCCTCGTGTGCTCGTTTGCGATCTCCGCGTGCACCGAGACGAAGACGGTCGCCGCTCCCGATCTCGCCGACGGCGGCGTCGCGCCCGATGCCGCGCCGGTCGTCGAGGAGCCGACCACCGTCCAGGGCAAGAGCGGCACGCTGTTCGGCAAGCCCGCCACCAGCTACGCCAAGGTCAACGCCGAGAACATCGTGGTGGCGGCCGGGGTGACCTTCGAGCTCGCGTCCCTGACCACCGACACGCCCAAGGACCACCCCTTCCAGGACGACCTGGTCCTCGAGATGCCGGCCATCGCCAAGCAGCAGACGATCCTCAATCACCTTCGCGCCAACTGGCTGGAGCGAGGGCACGGCCCTTCCCCTTACGGCGCGCCGCATTTCGACTTCCACTTTCTCCGGGGCACGATCGCCGAGGTCGACGCCATCGTCTGCCGCGCCGACATGCAGATGCCCACCGCCGACAAGCTCCCCGCCGGGTACGGCGCGCCGGAGCTCTGCGTCGACGCGATGGGCTACCACTCGTGGCCCAAGGTCGACGTCGCCGGCGGCAAGTTCAGCGGTTCGCTCATCATGGGCTACTGGAAGGGCAGCGTCATCTTCCTCGAGCCGATGATCCCGGTCTCGACGTTCACGAAGAAGGCGACCTTCGAGATCGCGATCGCCAAGCCCGCATCGGCGGGCGGCAAGACCACGCTCTATCCGACCCGCATGGTCGCCTCGTGGGACGCCGCGACCTCGCAGTACACGTTCGAATTCAACGCGTTCGAGACGATCGACTGACCGGCGCTTTCCGCGTACGGCTCGGCGCCTTGCGCTTCGGGATCTTGCCAATGCGCGGATCGCCTGCATGGACCAAGGCGCAGGCGCGCAGCACCTCGTCCTCGAAGTCGTGGCCGTCGACCGGGAGGCACTGCCAGCCGGTCACCCCCTGCGCGGAGAGCACGCCGATCGAGCGCAGGCTCGGCAGCTCGCCGCGCAGGCTTTCGTGGTGCTCGCGCGACGTCGCGAGCCAGACGCCGTTGTCTTCGGGGCCCGTCGGACGCTCGCGCAGGACGAGGAGGATGCGCTCGCCGACATAAACCGCAGTGCAGCCGAACATGGGCCTGGTGTGGGGATCGAGCGCCGCGAGCTCATCGAGGACGAACGCAAACGGCGGTCCCTTCTTCGGCGCTGCGATCACCCCGGCGACGCGAGCCCGCGCCCTGCTCTTCTCGATCATGGTGCGAGGATAGCGTCCGCCACACTTCTGCGCAGCGGGTCAACGGAGGATCGCGCGAAGCTTCGGCTCTGCCTCGCCGTTCTCCGAGAGCTCGAGGAGCGGCAACAGCTCCTCCCAGATGATGTGGCGTCGGAGGCGCTTGCCCTGTCGTGCGACGATACCGCGGACGTCCATCCAGTCCTTGTCACGGGCGGCGAACGCCTTGTGGACGACCAGGTCCTCGGCTGAGCACGTCGTCAGGATGGTGCCGGCGCCGACATCCCATCCGCTGCTGCGCTCGATGGTCCGCGCCTCGAACGGCATGGCCCCGAGCGACACGTCGAGCGGGATCCCACCGCTCGAGTAGAGGAGAAGAGTGCGGTTCTCGAGCGCGAACTCACGAGCGTTGTCGATCCGCCCGCGGAGCGATGCGAGCAGGCGATCGACGAACGGCGCCTCGTCGCCGAACCCCGTCAGCAGCGTCAGATCGACGTCGGCCGTCATCCGCGGCTCGCCCCATCGCTGCACCGCGAGCCCACCGATCAGGCAGAAGGAGAAGCTCGCAGCACGACAGACGGCCTCGATCTCGGCGGCCGCCTCGAAGATTGCATTCAACGAACGGCTCCGCGAAAGCGTCGTTGCTGCGCGAGGAAGCCGGATGTCGTGCGTCGCTCGGCGGGAACGCTCTCCCCCGAGATCATCGAGAGGAGCGCCTCGGAGCGACGGAGCGCCTCGTCGTCCGTCAGCGCCCCGAGCTCGGCGTCAGCAACGTCGACCAGCTCGGCGACGCCCTTGCGGCGTTGCGCGAGCCAGGCCTTCGCGAACGAGGGATGAAAGCTCACTCCGCGAAACGTAGCACGCCAGCGAGCGCGGGGCCTTCAGACGTCGGCGGCGTACCAGTCCTGGAGGGCGCGGACGCGCGGGGTGCGGTCCTCCTCGAGCGCTGCGCAGCCCAGCAGCGCGAGGCGCATCGTGGTGAAGCAGGGGATGCGCGCCGCGAGCGTCGCGGCGCGGAGCGCGCGCGTGCGGGCGATCTCGTCTTCGCCGTTCGCGGTCACGACCGCGAACGCGATGCGGCCGGACCGGATCTGGTCGGTCGCCTCGCCCACGTCGTCACCGCCGGCGTCGGTGAAAGGGACGCGCGCTCCGGTGAGCACCGCGCGGAGGCTGCCCAGGACCAGCACGTCGAAGCCGATGGCGCGGAAGCGCCGCGCGAGATCGACCGCCGCCGTCTTGTCGACGCCGCTGACCGAGAGGAGCACGCCGCGCGCGCCCGCTCCTTCCCCCTCGCCGCTCTGCGGCGCCCGCAGCGAGACGCCCATCCCGCGCAGCGCCTTGCCGTAGGCGCGAGCCGGGGAGTCGTCGAGGCCGATGACCTCGCCGGTGGAGCGCATCTCCGGCCCCAGCGCGGGATCGACGCCCAGGCGCTCGAACGGGAATACGCGCTCGCGCGCGGCGACGTGGCGGGGCAGCGGCCGATCCGAGATGCCGAGCCCGTCGAGCGTCTCGCCGAGCATCACCTTGGTCGCGACGCGCACCAGCGGGAAGCCGGTCGCGCGCGCCACGAAGGCCGTGGTTCGACCAGCGCGCGGGTCGACCTCGAGCACCGTGATGTCCTTGCCGCTCACCGCGAAGCGCACGCCAATGAGACCGATCACCTGGGATTCCAGGGCGATCGTGCGCACGCGGTCCTCGATGCGTGCGACCACATCCGCGTGGAGCGTGTACGCCGGCAGCAGCGCGGCGGCGTCACCGCTGTGCACGAATGCCGGCTCGAGGTGCTCCATCACGCCCGCGATGACGACGCGCGTGCCGTCACTGATCGCGTCGACGTCGACCGCGATCGCGTCGTGGAGGGACGCCACGTGCTCGCGGCGATGATCGACGGAGGCGATCGCCTTGGCCAGCCCCGCCGGTGCGGTGCCGAACACCCGCACCCCGCGCGCCGCGAGATCGGCCGCGAGCTTCAGCGCCGTTTCGCCGCCGACCTGCACGACCACGCCCGACGCGCCCTCGCGGTCGTAGATGGCGAGCACGCGCTCGAGCGTCACCGGCTCGACGTGCACGTGATCCGCGACGCGCGCCGCGATCGCCAGCGACTCGACGCTCGAGTCGATGAAGACCGGGACGAACCCCAGCTCGCGCGCCGCGATCAGCGCCTCGCTCGCGCAGGTCGCGAGCTCCGGACCCTGGCCGATGCGGCTCGGGCCCGCGCCCAGCACCAGCACGCGCTTGCTCGCGGTGTTCGCCGGGACGTGCTTGCCGGGCTTGGCGCGCGCCAGCCCATCATCGACGCCGCGGGCCGCGCTGCGCAGCGCATCCGCGAGCGTCGGTCCGGTGCCCAGCGACTCGCCGAGGCTCTTGCGATGCGTGCCGAGCGCGGCATCGGCATCGGGGAACGTCTCGAACGCGAACCGTGGCCACCGCACCACGATGTGGCGCGAGACGGGATGGGCTTCGCCGAGGTCCGCGAGGCGCTTGCCGAGCGCGAGGAGCGTCGCCACCTTCGCCAGCGGATAGCCCGTGGCCTGGGCGGCGAGCGCGCTCGATCGCGTGAAGCCCGGGGTGATGGCGAGCACGCGTACCTCGCCGTCGGTGCGGCGCTGCGCGAGCTCGCAGGTGGCGATCCCCGAGGTCATGCCCAGGCTTGCCAGGGCGGCGCGCGCGGTCTCGTGCAGCTCGGAGGTGTGCGTCGCCGGGCGCTCGAAGGGCGGCGTCACCGCGAGCGCATCGCCAGGGTGGATGTCAGCCGCGTCCAGGCTCTCGATCGTGCAGATGGGGAGGAACGCGCCGGTGGCATCGACCGCGGCCACCACCTCGAGCGCCGTCCAGCTCGACTCGCCCCGCAGGGCATGGCGGAGCGATGGCGCCGTGACCGCACCGATCAGCGTGGCGCGCAGCGTCGTCGACGACACTCCGAAGAGCTCGGATTTGGCCTCCACCAGCGCGCCCTCGTCGTCGAGCGCGAGCGCGAGCGCGAGCGCCTTGGGACCGCCGAAGAGCGGACAGACCGCGATGGGGCGCTCCGAGAGGACGATCGCGCGGAGGGCCTCGAGGTCGAGCGGCTCGAGGTACGTGCGGTCTGCGAGCGCGGGATCGCTCGCGACGGTCGACGGGTTCGAAGTCGCGAGGATCACCTCGTGACCGTGCGCACGTAACGTTTGCACCGCGTTTGCAGCGGCGGCGTCGAGCTCGCCG
>JAYTBL010000847.1:0-7457 GCA_043736975.1 Polyangiaceae bacterium | reverse complement strand
CGGGCCGAGCTGGAGGCCCAGCTGCGCCAGGCGCAGAAGATGGAAGCGGTCGGCCGGCTCGCCGGCGGCGTGGCGAACGACTACAGATCATCGACCTCGACGACCTGCTCACGAGGATGAGCAAGATGCTCCAGCGGATCCTCGGCGAGGACGTGGAGCTCGTCTTCCTCGCCGGGTCCGCTCGGAGCAGGCTCCACGCCGACCCGAGCAGCATCGAACAGGTGATCATGAACCTGGTGGTCAATGCCCGCGACGCCATGCCGACGGGCGGCACGCTCACCATCGCGACCAGCAACGTCTTCCTTGACGAGGCGTTCGTCGCGCACCACGTCGACGCGAAGCTCGGTCCGCACGTGCTGCTCTCGGTGAGCGACACCGGCGTCGGCGTGGACGCCGCGACCCGATCGCGGATCTTCGAGCCCTTCTTCACGACCAGCCCATGGACAAGGGCACCGGTCTCGGTCTCTCCACCGTCTTCGGGATCATCCAGCAGAGCGCGGGCAGCGTCTGGGTCTCGAGCGAGCCTGGCAAGGGAGCGCGCTTCGAGGTCTACCTTTCGCGTCTTCCGCGTCTTCCGCGTCTTCCGCGCTTCGACAGCGAGACCGAGGTCGCCGCGACCAGCGGTTGGACGGTGGAGCGCCGCGGCTCGTGACCCAGACCATCCTGCGGCGCCACGGCTATCGCGTGATCGACGCGAAGAGCGCCGGCGAGGCGCTGCTCCACTGCAAACGACACCCGGGAACCATCGACCTGCTCCTCACCGACGTGGTGATGCCGCAGATGAGCGGTCCGGAGCTGGCCAAGCGGCTCGTCAGGGATCGTCCTCGATGCGCGTGCTGTGCATGTCCGGATACACGGACGATGACGTCGCGCGGCGAGGCCTCCTGGGGACGACGATTGCCTTCTTGCACAAGCCGATCACCCTCGAGAGCCTCACCCGCAAGGTGCGTGAGGTGCTCGACGCGTGACGTCGATCAGCGGCCGAGCCCGAGCCGGTCGAGCACGACGGCGTAGTCGAACGCGGTGTCACGCAGCCGATCGTAGCGGCCCGACTGCCCCCCGTGACCCGCGGGCTCCATCGCGATCTTGAACAGCAACGGATGGCCGTCCGTCTTGTTCGCGCGCAGGCGAGCCACCCACTTCGCCGGCTCCCAGTACATCACCTGGCTGTCGTTGTAGCTCGTGCGGACGAGCATCGTGGGGTACGCCTTCTTCGCGACGTTGTCGTAGGGGCTGTACTGGAGCATCGTCTCGTAGGCGGCCTTCTGCTTGGGGTTGCCCCACTCCTCGAACTCCGAGACCGTGAGCGGGAGCGTCTCGTCGAGCATCGTGTTGATCACGTCCACGAACGGCACGTACGCCAGCACGATCCCGAACAGCTCGGGCCGCATGTTGGCGACCGCGCCCATCAGCAGGCCGCCCGCGCTCCCGCCGGCGACCACCGTAGCGTGGGGCTTCGCCCAGCCTGCTCTCTGGAGGTGCTCGGTGACGTCGATGAAGTCCGTGAAGGTGTTCATCTTGTTCTGCATGCGGCCCTGGTCGTGCCAGGCCTTGCCCATGTCGCCGCCCCCGCGGATGTGCGCGATGGCGTAGACGAAGCCGCGATCGAGCAGCGAGACGCGATCCGCCGAGAAGTGGACCGAGGACGGGATCCCGTATGACCCGTACGCGTAGAGATAGAGGGGATGGGTGCCGTCGGGCGTCACGCCCTTCTTCGCCACCAGCGAGACCGGGATCGACGTGCCGTCGCGCGCTGGCACCAGCACGCGCTTCGTCTCGTAGGCCGAGTCGTCGTAGTTGGGCACGGGGGTGCGCTTGACGATGGTGCGCGTCTTCGTCTTCGTGTCGTAGTCGACGTAGGTGAGCGGCGTCTTGAACGACTCGTAGCGGAAGCGCAGCGTGGTGGAGGAAAACTCGTGGTTGTCGCCGGGCGCGACGTTGAACACCGGCTCGGGCTGCTCGAGCCGGACCATGGTCCTGGTCTTGAAGTCGTAGATCGCGATCTGCGGGAGCGCCTCCTGACGCTCGAACGCGACCAGGTGATCCTGGAAGAGCGAGACGTCCTCGAGCATGACGTCGGCGCGGTGCGGGAGGAGCTCCTTCCACCTCGCGCGCTGCGGGTCGGCGACGGGCGCGGTCACCAGGCGGAAGTTCCGGCCGCCCGAGTTGGTGCGGATGTAGAACGTGCCCGCGCGGTGGTCGACGTAGTACTCGTGCTCCTGCTCGCGGGGGGCCACCAGCACCGGCGCCGACGTCGGCTTGCCGGCATCGATCACGCGCACCTCGGTGGTGGTGCGGCTCGCGCTCGTGACCACGATGAAGGCCTTGTCCCGCGTGCGGCCCACGGAGAGATCGAACATCTCGTCCTTCTCCTCGTAGAGCAGCGTGTCCTTCGCGGCGTCGCTGCCGAGGACGTGGCGAAAGAGCTTGTTGGCGCGCTTGGTCTGCTCGTCCTCGGTGACGTAGAAGATCGTGCGGTCGTCCTTCGCCAGCTCGGCGCCGTCGACGCGCGGGATGTTCTCGGTGCCGAGCGCGTTCGTCTTCAGGTTCTTGGTCTTCAGCGTGTACTGACGGAAGCCCGAGGTATCGAGGAGGTAGACCAGCGTGTTGCCGTCGTCCGAGACGCCCCAGTCGCCGACCTGCACGAACTTCTCGGTCTTCGCGATCTCGTTGAGGTCGAGGATCACGCTCTCCTGGTCGTCGCCCTTCTTCTTCCGGCAGTAGATCGCGTACTGCTTGCCCTTCTCGAAGCGCCGGTGGTAGGTGAACGCGCCGTCGGCGTAGGGAGGCGTCGCGTCGTCCTCCTTCATGCGGCCGAGCATCTCGTCGTAGAGCGTCTGCCGGAGCGCCTCCTCGCCCTTGGTCATGGCCGCGGTGTACGCGTTCTCTGCCTCGAGGTAGGAGACCACCTCGGGCGCGCCCTTCCTGCGCAGCCAGGCGTACTCGTCGACGCGCTCCTGACCGTGGAGCGGGGTGACGGAAGGTTCCTTCTTCGCGACGGGCGCGCGCGGGCCTTCGAGGACGGGCGAGGGAGCGGACGGAGGCGGGGTTTGCATGGTGAGGACAGGGAGCGCCGCGGCCTTCATGGCCACGCAGTCTACCGCCTGCGCGCGAGGCTTGTCGCGCGACGATCGGCTCAGCGCCGGCCGGTGTCGATCGAGGTCTCGCCCAGGTCCGGCGTGCGCGACGACGCGTAGTCGATCGAGGTGATGCCGCTGGGGCCGAGCGTGAGCAGATGCCCGTCGAGGAAGACCGCGCGCTCGACCCAGCCGCCTTCGCCGAGCGTGGGCCCGGTCCGGCCGGCGATCGGCTGGAGGTCGACGAGCTGGGTGCCGGTGACGTAGCGGCTGTCGGCATGGCGCCAGGCGGTGAACGGTACGGCGACGAGGTGCGACGCGGGATCGAAGGACATCGCGCGTTCGTCGTCCATGATGACCGACCACGTCCAGTCGCTGCCGAAGGAGACGCTGGTCCGGGTGCGCGGCGCGAAGTGGCGCCGGACGTCGAGGTCGTGCACGATCAGGCGAACCTGCGTCTCGGGCGACCCGATGGTGCCGAGCGCCACCAGCGAGCTCTCGTGCGGCACCAGCGCCGCGATCTTGCCGCGCAGCGGGTGATGCGCGACGAAGCGCGGCGTGGCCGCTTCGGTGTCGATCACGTGCAGCATCGACGATTCGGCGCCGCTCGACGAGGTCTCGGCGACGTAGAGCACGCCGTCCCGGAAGCGCGTGGTGGGCAGGCCGTCGTGCTCGGTGAGGCGCAGCGAGGTGGGGCGCCGCGCGCGCTCCGCGGTCGCGAAGTCGACGATGCGGAGGATCGCCGGTCCCGCGGGCGAGCACGCCGCGGTCGCGCACATCACGAGGCGCACCCGCTGCCCCTCGTCGGCGTCGACCAGCTTTCCTTCGCCGCGGTCCCAGCTGGCGATCCCCCCCGGCAGGCGGACGGAGCGGCGGAGCAGGAGCGATCCGGCGGTCTCGAGGGAGAGGTCGAGCCACGCGACGTCGGCGTGCTCGTCGCTCGTGGTCACGACCGCCAGGCCCGCGGGCGAGGCCGCGAGCTGCGCGGGCGCTCCCTCGAGGGTCACGAGCCCTCGCGGCGCGAGCCTCGTACCCTCCACGCCGAACGACTCGACGATCGAGCGGCTCGTCCCCGCGCGACGCAGGAGGTAGAGGAAGCCGCCGACCAGCGTGACGTCGCGGGCGCTGCCCTCTCGCACCTCTTCACCGATCACGCGAGGGGCGGCGGGGCGGCGCACGTCCACCGCGCGGACCACGGTGCGGACCGGTGCGGTGCCGCGACCGTCGGTGTCGATGAGGACCAGCCAGGCCACGCCCTCGCGAACGAAGAGCCCGAGCGGCATGCCGGCGAAGGGGACGACCGCGAGCTGCCGGGGCCGCGCGGGGTCGGCGACGTCGACGATGGTGAGGCCGCCGACCCGGTCTGCATAGAAGAGCGTCGTGCCCTCCAGCCGAACGATGTCCGAGACGCCGACGTCCCGCAGCGTCGCGCACGAAGGCGGTGCATCGGGAGGGAAGGGCAGGATGCCGCTCGCGCTCGGGGCCGCCGCGCGCGCCGCCGGAGCCTCGCGCACGGCCAGCGGCTCGAGCGGCGCCTCCCGCACGTTGCACGAAGCGACGAGCAAGGTCGTCAGGAGTGGCCAGGTACGCGTCATGAGGTTCACCTCAGAGGTCATGGGGACCTCAGGCAGTCGGTTTCCGACCTGCCTGTCAAGGTGCGAGGAGCGTGCCGCCACGCGCCGCCCCCCCCATCCCCCCCATCCCCCCCCATCCTCCGCATCGCGCCCCGCGCGTTGCGGCCGGCGCGGGAGTTGCGCGTGCGCGAATGCCTTGCGCGCGGCTCGCGAACGCGGAAAGAAGCAATCCTACGACGCAGCACTGGCGCGGAGTTTGCTCCCCGCCGAGCACGCACCGTCAGCCGGAGATCACGCCATGAATTCTGGATCGAGCACGCCGTCCGTCGTCTACCTCGTCGCCATCGACGGAACACCCGCAGGAGACCACGTCGTCGACGTCGCCGCAGGGCTCGTGGCCGCGCTGGGCGGCAGCGCGGAGCTCCACGTTCTGCACGTGCTTGCCGTGCCCGCAAGCCCGACCGCCGCGGGCGTGCTCGGCACCAGCCTCCTCGAGGCCGGTCGCCTCGCGCTGGACCGCGCCACAGGCTCCGCACGCAGCCGCTGCGCCGGCCGCATCGTCGGGCATCTCGCCGCTGGCGACACCACGCGCGAGATCGTGCAGAAGGCCGCGAACCTCGGCGCCGATCTCGTCCTCGTCGGAACGGCGGGACGGACCGGGCTCGCGCGCCTCGCGCTCGGCTCGGTGGCGGAGCAGGTCGTGCGTCGTGCCGGCTGCCCCGTGCTCGTCGTGCGCCCGAAGGACCACCATGCGGGCACCGAGCAGGACGTCGGCATCGAGCCGCCGTGCCCGGACTGCCTGGCGGTCCAGCAGAGCACCGCACGCCAGCAGCTCTGGTGCGAGCGCCACAGCGCGCGCCATCCGCAGGGGCGCCTGCACTACGAGCTCCCGCCGTCGTTCGCGGTGGGCTCGATGAACTTCCGGCCGTGAGCGCGCGATGAAGGGCCCGTCCATCATCCTCGTTCCCACGGATTTCTCGACCAGCGCCGCGCGCGCGCTCGAGCACGCGATCGCGCTGGCCACGCGCCTCGTCGGCAGCACGATCTACCTCCTCCACGCCTACCAGCTTCCGATCGTCGGCCTCCCCGACGGCACGGCGGTGCCGACCGCGGCCATCGCCACGCAGCTCCTCGTGGAGGCGGAGCGGCAGCTCGCGGCGTGCGTGGCGGTCCACCAAGCGAGCGGCGTCGCGATCGTGCCCATGCTCCGTCAGGCGGACCCGCGCGCTGCGGTGCTCGCCGCCATCGAGGAGCTGTCCGCCGATCTCGTCGTGATGGGGACGCACGGGCGTCGCGGCGTCACCCGGCTGCTGGTGGGGAGCGTCGCGGAGAGCGTGATGCGCGCCTCGCCGGTCCCGGTCATGACGGTGCATGCCGCGCCGGCCTGACCCTGGCGCGTCGCCTGCACGCGCGTATCCTCGGCTCATGATCGCGTACCAGCACATCCTCGTTCCCACCGATTTCTCTCCCGTCGCAGAGCGCGCGCTCGAGGCTGCCGTCGACCTCGCGCTGACGTTCAAGTCCCGCCTGACGTTGCTCCACGTCTGGAACCTGCCGGTGATGGGCTATGCGGAAGGCCTGACCTGGCCGATCGACGAGATGAAGACGGCTGCCGAGCGCGCCCTGCAGGAGACGAGAGAGCGGGTCGCGCAGCGTATCCCGCAGGCGGAGGCGGTCCTCGAACGCGGGCTCGCGTGGGAGCGCATCCTCGACATCGTCGCCAAGCGGGACGTCGACCTCGTCGTGATGGGCACCCACGGGCGCCGCGGCCTGCCGCGCCTGCTCCTCGGGAGCGTCGCCGAGAAGCTCGTGCGCCTGTCTCCGGTCCCGGTCATGACCGTCTCGGAGGGGCCGGAAGCGAAGGCGTGACGCAACGAATGCGCGGCGGCGCAGGGCTTTCGCTCCGCGGGGGCGCGGCGCCGTGCGGTACGCGGGCTGCATGGCGGGCGGCGTGGCCTCTCCCTTCGCACCCCGCACCGTCGGCGCACGCCGTCCAGCCCTCCACCGCATCGTCGTGACGGGAGGGCCGGGCGCCGGCAAGACCGCCATCCTCGAGCTCGCGCGTCGCGATCTCTGCAAGCACGTCGAGGTGCTGCCGGAGTCGGCGCGCATCGTGTTCGCCGGCGGCTTCCCGCGGCGCGCCGACGACGCCGGGCTGCGCGGCGCCCAGCGCGCGATCTTCCACGTGCAGGACGAGCTGGAACGCATGGGCGCCGGGTCAGAGAACGTCGGCACCCTGCTCTGCGACCGCGGTACGCTCGACGGGCTCGCCTACTGGCCGGGCGCGTGGGACGACTACTTCGCGGAGATCGGCAGTAGCCACGCCGCCGAGCTCGCCCGGTACGACGCCGTCATCCACCTGCGCGTCCCCCACGCCGCGAACGGCTATCACCAGGACGCCGTGCGCCGCGAGTCGGAGGACCAAGCGCAGGCGATCGACGGGCGCCTCCTCGAGGTGTGGGCAAGCCACCCGCGCCGCATCGTGGTCGAGAGCATCGTGGACTTCGTGCGCAAGGCGCAGCGCGCCCTCGCGGTGATCCGCGCGGAGCTGTCCTGTTGCGCGTCGAAGGCCGCCGACGTGGGCTGAGTCATCCCCGGCGAGGGCCCTCGCGGGGGTGGCCCGCGCCGTGCACCGCACGCGAGCCGACCACGAGCATGCTCGCCAGGAGCGCCACGGCGAGCGGCTTCACGTCTGTCAGGCGTCCCGGGCCCAGCGATAGAGGCCGGCGTCCTCGCGCGCGGCGTGCGCCGCGAGCTTCGCCAGGAGCTCCTTCACGGCGTCGGCGCGAAGCAGGTGCAGATCCGT
>JAYTBL010000846.1:0-3000 GCA_043736975.1 Polyangiaceae bacterium | reverse complement strand
TGATATCGGGCGCTGGGCAGCCCACGCGGGTCACGGAATCGTCGTCGAGTACACGCCCGCGTTCGCGCCGAGCAGCGAGTAAACCAGGCGCGTTCCAGAGACGCGGAAGCTGCTGGTCGGAACGGTGTCCGCGAGGAGCTTTGGAGTGCCGCCCGCCGCGACGTCGAGGTGCTTGATGTCGACGGTGATGATCTGCTGCCCGCTGACCTGCTTCGGGTTGTCGAGGACGAGGACGCCCGCGCCGGTCGGCAGCGTACGGAGGTCGAACATGTTCGACGCGAGCGTCTTCTCCGCGCCGCCCGCCACCGGCTTCGACTTGAGCTTGCCGATACCGTTGGCGTCGAGATCCGTCTGGTAGAGGATCGTCGTGTTGTCGCCGGTGAACCCAAAGGGGTACGCGGTGGCGGTTGGAACGATATCGGTCAGAGCCGGCGGGGGCGTCGTGTTGAGAACACGGATGTCGATGCCGGCGGCGGTCTCGGCAAGCGTGTTGTAGAGCGCGTGCTTCTGATCCCGGCTGAGAGAGATGATGTCTTGGGCTGCCGTGGCGACGAGATCGGTGGTGACCGGCGCGGCGACCGCCGTTGAACGGCGGATCGCCTTGGTGGTACCGGCGGCGTTCTCGACGTGGAAGATGACGCTGCTTCCGTCGTCGAGCATCACGCCTTCCTTCGTGTCGATATCGAGCTGCGCGCTCGTCACAGTCGCGGCGTTGAAGATGATGCGACCGCGCGAGTTCGCCGCCGAGTCGATCACGAACACCTTGTCTCCGACCGTGCTCGCGCTCCAGAAAGGCTGGACCGAGGCGGCGGCTCCAGCGGCCGCAGCGTCGAGCCGCTTGGGCGTCGGACCCGCGCCGTCGGGAACGGTCACGAGACGGCCAGCCGTCGTCGTAGCCGTCGTCCCCGTGCAGTACGCCGCAAGCATGACCTTGCCGACGAAGCCGATGTCTGGCGGGCACGCCGCCGGGTTTGCTCCAACCGCCGCTGCCGCTGCGAGGTTGATCGCATTGTTCCCGGTAAGCACCGGCGCAGCCGCCGCCAGCGCGGGCGTAGTGACGGCGAGGTCGCTCGCCGTCGCGCTCGCGCCGACCGAGAACGCGATGCGCGTCGAGTCGGGGTTCGAGAAGAAGAGGTTCCGGGCCGATGACGTCGACACCGCCGCCTTGGGGCCTGTCGCCTTCGTCCAGTAGCCGAGCGTACCGATACCCGCGGTCACTCCGGTCCAGTACGCGACCGTGCTGCCGCTCACGCGAACGCCATCGGTCTGCGCGAAGGAAGGCAGAAGCACCGTCGCGGCGCCGCCGGCCACGGGGATGACCTCGAGGCTGGCCGTGGTGCCCGTGATCGCGATGTACGCGGCGTAGCCATCCGACGTGACGCCGACGAGCACTGAGTCGCCCTTCTTGAGCGTGGTAACGCCGGTCGGGCCTCCGTCGCCTCCGTCGCCTCCGTCGGGGTCGCCGCTGGAGCCGGAGGTGCCGCTGGAGCCGGAGGTGCCACCGCTCGTGCCGCTGGTGCCGGAGCTCGAGCCCGCGTCCTCGTCGCCGATGCCGGTGTTCGAGGAGCCGCAGGCCACCGCCATGAGCGCGCCGAGCGAGACCACACCACCGACGAGAAGGCTATTTCGCATGCCCATGGCTATAGCGGTATTCGACCACCTCGCAACGACTACCTTCGGAGATCGAGGACGTAGAAGTTGTTGCACCCGAAGTGGCCGGTCGCGCCCATCGGCCGCTCCAGGGCGCGAAATCCGCTCCGTTCGTAGAGTGCGCGCGCCTGGCTCATCGCCGTGAGCGTCTCCAGGTACATCTGCTCGAAGCCCGCCTTGCGTGATCGCGCAAGGCATTGCGCAAGGAGCGCCGAGCCGACGCCGAGCCCGCGCAGCTCCGGCATGAAGTACATCTTGCGCAGCTCGCACGTGCCCGGCTCGCCCCCAGCGAGCTGCGCGAAGCCGCAGCCGCCGACCACGATCTCCTCGCCGTCGCGCGCGCCCGCGCGCGTCACCACGAAGTACGCCGACCGCCGTCCCTGGTAGGCGCCGAACATGTCGTCGACCTCGGGGTCCATGATGGCGAAGCCCGGGCCCTTTGCGCCGAACTCCGGCATCACCGTGCGGATCAGGCGCGCCACCGCCGCGCGGTCGCCGGCGCGGATCGGGCGGATCGCGTAGAGCGCCGCGCGGCGCGAGCGCTCGAGCGCCCGCGCATAGAGCTCCATCCCGCGCAGGACCACCTTGCGCTCCTCGTCGCCCAGCGTGCCCAGCGCCTGCTCGACGCGCGCGTTCGCCTCGCGATGGACGACCTTCACCTGCGCGCGACCGGCGGCGGTCAGCGTGAGGTCGCGCGCGCGGGCGTCGCTCTTGCTGGCGCGCGCGCGCAGCCAGCCGCGCGTGACGAGATCGGTGACCAGCCGGCTGGTCGTCGACTTGTCGAGCCGCAGCAGGGCAGGGAGTTCCCCCTGCGGCACCGTACTCCGCGCCTCGATCTCGATGAGCGCGTGACAGTGCGAGTGCGAGACGCTCGTGGCGGCGTCCTTGTCCTGGAGAAAGCCCAGCTCGCGAACGAGCTCGCGCGACGCGTGACGGAGGGGAAGGACCTCGGGGATCATCGCGGCAGCCTACCGCTACATCGTTGTTCCAAACAACGATATAGTTGCGCAAAACAACCACTTTATGGTCGCCCTTGCCGCTCAGGCAACGCAGTGTTTCGGGTTCGGCGACGACTATCGCGTTTCGCAACGTCACGTCCGCGCTAGGGTCACGTCGTCCTTCATGACCGTTCGCCTCGGCCTCCTCCTCGCCACGCTCGCGCTCTCGCTCTCCAGCGCGGCCTGCACCCACGTCCGGCCCTGGGAGCGTGGCAAGCTGGCGCACCCCACGATGAACGGGAGCAACGGCGCCGGGGTCGCCGAGGAGCACGTCTACGCGGTCCAGGAGGGCGCGACCGGCGGCGGCGCCTCGGCGGAGAGCGGCTGCGGATGCAACTAGCGCGTCATGCGC
>JAYTBL010000845.1:0-3007 GCA_043736975.1 Polyangiaceae bacterium | reverse complement strand
CACCTACATGGCGACGGGCCCGCGGCGTGCTCCGACTGCGCGCTTCTTCGGCGGTTTGGGGCGCGCCAGCCTGACATCGAACAGCTTGATCTCATCGGCGTCGTGAAGCTCGAAGACCGCGCTCGGATCACGCGGCGTCACCTTCTCGTTGGCCAGCGATTCGGTCGAGAGCACGAGCTCGAGCCGCTCGTCGATCGCGAGATCGAACATCATGCTTGCCGCACCAGCACCATCGGTCGTTCCAACGACGCGGCCCAGCCGCACGATGGGCAGTCCTGGGCCGCCGTCGACGCGAACCAAGACGACCAGCCGATGGAGAAGCTTGCGGCACCGCGTGAGGTGCGACGCCACCCCGCTGTCGACGGCGAGCCAGCGGATCACGAGGGGCTCGGCCGGAGCCACGTATCCCTCGGGACAGCGAACGCCCAACGAGAAGAGATCTCCGTCACTGCCCGGTAGCATCAGCTTGGCCACTCCGTCGGCCGCCGTGGTCGACACCGTTCGAGCCCCCGAGAGGAGCGTAGCGCCCTCCACTGGCTGCCCCGCGAAGTCCGTTACCCGCACCTCCATCGGCTGCTCCGCCTGCCGCGGTGGGGTCGAGCAACCGAGCGTAGCCGAGCACGCCATGGCAAGGACGGTTAGCCACGTCGTTAGCTGTGTCTGACCCATGGTCGAGGACAAAGCAAGTCGCTCGCCATCCGAGAATGTGCGCGTTCAGGGCGCGCGCTGCGGTCGGTGATCGGCGCGCGCACATTGCTGTGCACGGTTCGTTCACTCCCCCTCGCCCG
Organism: Polyangiaceae bacterium; assembly: GCA_043736975.1. GTDB lineage: Bacteria > Myxococcota_A > Polyangia > Polyangiales > Polyangiaceae > Labilithrix. The sequence goes on along the minus strand of JAYTBL010000845.1, from coordinate 2,219 downwards.
CAGAGCACGACAGACGCAATGGTCGGCGCTTTCGCGGCGGCAGCTCGTTTGGAAACCAGGTATCGCGCTTGCACTCTCGCTCCTTGTGTTCTTCCCCAAGTCCCCGGTCACGACGGCAGCATGGACATTCATCATGGTGCTCCTCATGTTCGTCTTCGCGCTCTTTGCCGCGCGCCCCGCGCTCGCCCAGGGCGCGCGCGGCGTCACCAAGAGCACGACCCTGGATCTCACGATGGTGGTGGGTGAAAACAAGACGGTCTCGGCGTCTGACATCGCGACCTACTCGGTGGGCGCGCAGGGCATCGTCGATGTGAAGGTGACTCCTGATCAGGCTTCGTTCGTCCTCGTCGCGATCAAGCCAGGTGTCACCACCATCCTCATGATCAAGACCTCGGGAGTCGAGACCACCTACGCCATCACGGTGCACGCGCGTCAGCCCGGCGTCGTCGAGAAGGAGCTCGAGGAGCTCCTGCAGGGCTACACCGGCCTGCGAATCCGCCGGGTCGGACCGCGCTTCTTCGTCGAGGGCGGAGTCGCGACCGATGCCGACGCGCGCCGCATAGCGCTGATCTCGGCGCTGTATCCCGGCCAGGTCGAGTCGCTGGTCGTCGTTGGCTCGGTGGGCCGTGATCACACCATCAACGTGCGCGTCGACTTCTACTTCGTCCAGTACGACAAGACCGCCAACTACGGGATCGGCGTCTCGTGGCCCTCGCGGTTCGGAGGTGGGTCGCTGAGCACGGGATACGACTTCATCGGAAAATCGGGGAGCGCCGCGTTCGCCGTGAATACACCGCTGCCCGCGTTGGACCTGGCCCAGACCCGCGGCTGGGCGAAGGTGCTCAAGCACACCAGTGTCGTCACCACCAGCGGATCAGAGGCCACCTTCGACAATGGCGGAGAGCAGAACTTCGCCGTCGCCTCGGGCCTGACGAGCGACATCAAGCCGATCTCCTTCGGGACCAACGTGACCGTGCTCCCGCGCTTCGACAGCGTCACGAAGGAGCTGGAGATCAAGGTCAACGCGGTGGTCTCCGATCTGACGGCGGCGGGGAGCACGTCATCGCTGCCAGGGAAGAAGACGGCAAAGGTCTCCACCTTCGTTCATCTCAAGCTAGGTCAAGGGCTCGTGCTCTCGGGGATCCGCTCTTCATCGACCACGCACTCGGTGACAGGCCTCCCGCTCCTCAGCCAGATTCCCGTGCTCGGCGTTCTCTTCGGTGGGAACGCGAACAGCGATACCGAGATCGAGGGCGCGGTCTTCGTCATCCCCAGCATCGTCGAGTCGGCGCCGCGCAAGGCTCACGACATCGTTCGCGAATCGCTCGAGAGCTATATGAAGTATTCCGGAGATATTGACGAGATGGCGTCATTCAAGCACGCGGTGCCGGGTTTCTGATGAACAACCAAGTATCGATCCAGGTCGTCAGAGGCCAGAGTATCGTCCGCACCTTCGCGCTAGCTTACCCCGCCGTTCTCGCGATCGGGCGCAAGTCTGATTCCCAACTACAACTCGACGACGAATCCGTGTCCCGCCGGCACGGTCGCCTGATCCTGGGCACGACCGGGTTCATTCTCGAGGATGCGTCGATCAACGGGACGCGCGTCTACCCGACGAATGTGGTGCGCGGACAGCACGTCGAGCTCCCCTACGGCTCACGCCTCGGAATCGGCCCCTTCGACGTCGTCGTTTCCCGGCACGAGACGGCGCTCGTGGTCCCCAGCGCAACCCCCCCCTCGGCGCTCACTCCTACCCAACCGAGGGGCGGCGAGGAGGTGGCTGCGGAGGCTCGCCCTGACCGCCGAGCGCTCTACGCCAAGATGACGCCGCTCCGTCGCAGCATTCATCAGGCCCTGCTGCGCAACCTGGACATGACCAAGATCGACCCGACCAAGGGCGACGATCCCGCGTTGCGTCCGCGCGTCGTCACGGCGCTGCGGCGCCTCGTTGGCGACCACCTGGCAGAGCTCCCGCTCGGCGTTTCGCCCGAAGATCTGATCGGCGAGCTGGTCGACGAGGCGCTCGGGCTCGGGCCGCTCGAACCGCTGCTCGACGACCCGACCATCACCGAGATCATGGTCATCGACCCTCTGACCATCTACGTCGAGAGGAGTGGACGGCTCGAGCTGACCGACGCCTGTTTCACGGATGACGAGCGGGTACGCTGCGTGATCGAGCGTATCGTGACGCCGCTGGGGCGTCGCATCGACGAATCCCA
>JAYTBL010000844.1:0-16107 GCA_043736975.1 Polyangiaceae bacterium | reverse complement strand
CGAGGCCGGTCTCGAGGTCCTTCGCGCGGACGGAGACGATACCGTCGGCGTTGATCTCGAACGTCACCTCGATCTCGACCTGGCCCTTGGGGGCGCGGCGGAGACCGGTGAGAATGAACTCGCCGAGCAGCTCGTTCTCCTCGGCGCGCTGCGACTCGCCCTGCATGACGAGGATCTTCACCGCGGTCTGGTGGTCGCGGCTGGTGGTGAAGATCTTCGTGCGGTGCGTGGGCACCGTCGTGTTCTGCGGGATCAGCTCCTCGAAGTAGCTGCCGAAGGTCATGATGCCGAGCGCGTGTGGCGTGACGTCGAGGAGGACCATCTCCTGCTTGTCGTCGACGAGCGCTGCGCCCTGGATGGCGGCGCCGAGCGCGACGACCTCGTCGGGATGGACGCCCTTGTTCGGCTCCTTCTCGAAGAAGCCCTGCACCGACTGCTGGATCTTGGGCATGCGCGTCATGCCGCCGACCAGGACCACCTCCTCGATCTCGTCCTTGCCGAGCTTGGCGTCCTCGAGCGTCTGCTTGCAGATGTCGACGGTGCGCTCGATGAGGTCATCCGACAGCTCCTCGAGGGTCTGGCGGGTGAGCGTGCGCTGGAGGTGGAGGGCCTCGTTGCGACCGCTGGAGATGATGAAGGGGAGGTTCACTTCGGTCTCGCGGACCGACGAGAGCTCGCACTTCGCCTTCTCGGCGGCGTCCTTGAGGCGCTGGAGCGCCATCCGGTCCTGGCGGAGGTCGATGCCGTGCTCTTCCTTGAAGCCGGAGACGAGCCAGTCGATGATCCGCGCGTCGATGTCCTCGCCGCCGAGGAACGTGTCGCCGGCCGTGGCGATGACCTTGAAGACGCCGTGCGCGCCGATCTCGAGGATCGAGATGTCGAAGGTGCCGCCTCCGAAGTCGTAGACGGCGACCGTCTTCTCGATGTTCCGCCCGAAGCCGTAGGAGAGCGCGGCCGCGGTGGGCTCGTTGATGATGCGGATGACGTCGAGACCGGCGATCTCGCCTGCGTCCTTCGTGGCCTGCCGCTGGTTGTCGTTGAAGTACGCGGGGACGGTGACGACCGCCTTGGAGACCGTCTCCCCGAGGTAGTCCTCGGCGATGACCTTCATCTCCTGCAGCACCATCGCGCTGATCTCGGGGACCGAGAACTCCTTGTCGCGGAGGACGATGCGCACGTCGTTGTGCGGCCCCTCGACGATGCGGTAGCTCGAGGTCGCGACGGCGTTCTTCACCTGCGGCGAGTTCCACTTGCGTCCGATGAGGCGCTTCGCCGCGTAGACGGTGTTCTCCGCGTTGGTGATGGCCTGGCGCTTGGCGATGTGGCCCACGAGGCGCTTTCCAGCCTCGGTCACAGCCACCATGGACGGGGTGGTCTTGTACCCACCCCGGTTTGGAATCACGACCGGCGTTCCGTTCTCCACGATGGCGACGCAAGAATTCGTCGTCCCGAGGTCGATGCCGATGACCTTCTCCATACGCGCGCTTCTCCTTACCGAGACAAAACCGAGACAAAGAAGAGAACTCTACAGGCCGAGACACAGAATGCTACAACGCCTGACCGCCAATGTACCGGTGTCAGGGGAAAGCGGTCACGTCTTCGTCGCCTTCTTCACGATGCCGAGGAGGGCGACGTTCGCGGGATCCAGGGCCAGCCCCGTCTCCGCGGCCCGTTTCGCCGAGGCCGTCTTGCCTGCCTTCAGGTAGATGTCGGCCATTGTGACGTGGTGGGTGATGTCCTGGGGTTCGCCCGCCACCGCGAGCTTGGCGTGCTCCGCGGCCTGGTGGAGATCGCCGTTCGAGGCCCGCAGGAGGCAGTGCGCGGCGTGCGCGTGCGCTCGGAGGTCGGTGACCTTGATCTTGGCCACCTTCTGCCAGTTCTTCGCGGCTTCCGGCCAGTGGTGGCCGCGCTCCTCGTAGACGGCCTGCTTCGCGTAGCTCTCGCAGAGGAGCGTATCCGCTTGGTTGCGGACCTCCTGGTAGCGCATCGCGAGCGCGGCATCGTCTGGCGCGAACTTGGTTGCGATGTGCAGCGAGCTCGCCGCGGCGACGATGTCGTTCTTCGAGATCGAGTCCTCTGCGGCCTTGATGTACTTCTTCGCCTGGTTCGCGGTCGCGTTGTCGACACGCTCCTCGTAGCGGCGCTTCAGCGCGTCGACTGCATCGCTCGAGCTCGCGTAACGCATGGGATTGGGGACCGACGGCGGCGGCATGGATGCCGACGCCGACGGGGGCCGAACCGAGTTGCCGCCGAGCAGGCGCCGCGCGAGGGCCTCGCGGCGTGCTTGGAGCTCGGCGGCCGACGGCCCTTGCGGCGTCGCGGGGACAGGGGTGATCGGCCCCGGACGCGCGGAGCTGTTTCCGCCCGCCGAGGAGTCCCGCTGGGCGGCGAGCGCGGTCGCCTGGTTCGCGGCGGCGCGGCGCGTCTCCTCGACAGCCCGCTCGAACATGGCCTCCATGCCCTTCGTGGTCGCGACCTCGTCGAGGTACGCGTCGTAATCGAGCCGCTTGGCGGCATCGACGAGCGCGTCGTGAGCCTCGGTGACGCGTCCGAACAGCGCCTCCATCTTGCCCTTGAAGGAACCGAGGTTCTTCTTGAAGTAGCGATCGGGGTGCATCACCGACGCGAGCTCGAAGTACGACCGCTTGACCGTCTTCTTGTCGGCCTCCTTGCCGACGCCGAGCAGCGTGTAGTGATCCAGGTCCTCGAGGCGGTAATAGAGGTCGAGGACCCGCTTCTTCTGGTCGGCGCTGAGCTCGACCTCCTCGTCGAGCTCCTTCGGGTCGTACTTGAGGTCGTCGCCGATCGACGCGAACTCGGGGAGCTTGGTGCGGTCGCGCGCGGGGGCCGCGGGCAGGACGTTGACCACCGGCGCGGTCGGGTCCCATATCTCGACGGCGCCGAGCTTGACGAGCTTTTCCAGCGCCCGGTCGACCTGGAAGTCGGGGAGGCCCGTGTCGCGCGCGAGCTCCTTTGCCGTCGACTTGCCGTCGATGCGCGTCAGCAGGAAGCCGTCGGTCGCGTCCAGCTTGAGCTGGCGGAGGTCGACGCTCGCGACGATCCGCGGGAACTTCTCCGCCATCCGGCGTCGGAGCATACCAGAGAAGAAGCCGACAGCTGACAGCCAACAGCTGACAGTCCGAATCTCCGAGGCCGCATCGGGCTATCAGCTTCCCCAGCGGGGGTGCATCCACACCCACGACGCCGGGAGCGCGCGGATGCCCCGCGAGAGGGCGTCGTTGATGCGCGTGGTCAGGAGGCGCTCGCTCTCGGCCGACGCGTCGAGATCGTGCGTCGGGACCCGCGTTATCGCAAGCTCGAGGGTCTCTTCCTGGTCCGGATGCGGCGCCGGCACGCCGACCACCACCGCCGCCCCGGTACGGAGCGCGAGGCGAGACGGGCCCACGGGCGTCCGCGCGACGTGGCCGAGGAACGGGACCTCGATGCTCGGGACCCGCGACGCGAGGTCCATCGGGATGCCGAGCACGCCGCCGCGCCGGAGGGCCCGGACGAGCCCCATCGCGGCCCCCGGCGCCCCGCGATAGATGACGCGCACGCCGCGTCCGCCGCGGAGGCGGTCGTAGAGCGCGCCGAAACGCGGATCATAGGGCTCGCGCGCCAGCGCCGTGAAGTCGAGGCCGCTCGCCACGAGCGTGGCCGCGACGCTCTCCCACGGGCCGAGATGCCCGGACGCGAAGACCACGCCGTGGCCCTCGGCGACCGCAGCGTCGAGGGCCGCGCGTGCGCCGTCGGCGAACGGCAGGCACGCGCAGGGACGGCGCGCATCGAGCAAGCTGACGGCGTCCCCGAGATAGCCGCCCAGGGTGCGGTAGCTGCGCGCCACCAGGGCGCGGCGCGCCGGGGCATCGAGCTCCGGGAAAACGCGCGCCACGTTCCGCTCCGCGAGCCGGCGCGTCCCCGGGAGCACCTGACGCGCGACCACGCCGAGCGCCGTGCCAACCGCCCGGAGCGCGCGCGGCGGGAGCAGGCCTAGCGTGGCGACGGCGCCGCTCGCGAGCCACCACAGCACGTCGTTCTTCGCGCGCTGCGCGAGCGACCATTGGCCTCCCTCGCGCCGGTCGGGCCGGGCGGCCGAGTCCGTCTTGGCGCTGGCCATCCTGAGGACGGCCATCTAACGAAGAGAAGGGATGGGAGCCGCGCGGTCGACGGAGGCGCCGTTCTCGCACTGGCCGCAGGTGGCCTTCACGCGGTCGCGTGCAGAATACACGCGCCGCTTCGCGTCGTCGCAGCGGCGCGTCTCGCTGTCGCCCTGAGTGAGGCCGCACAGGCGGCCAGTGGCGCGGTCCATGGAGCCAAGGGCGCGGCAGGCATTCCGGCAATCCCCGGCCGCGACGTCGAGCTCGCGCTGCGACGTGTCGACCTCGTTCGCCGCGCTCTGGAGGGCCTGCGCGCGCGACGGCGTGGGCTTGCCTGGCTCGGCGCCTTGCGGCAGCGCTCCGGGCTGCGCGGGCGCGGGCGGCGGCGGGGGAGCGGCGGGCGGGGTCGACATCGGGTATCCGGCGGGCGCAGGCTGCTGCGGCGCCGCCGCCGCGCTCCCGTAAGCCTCGCTCTTCGGGGCGGCCGCGCTCTTGTCCTGCGCGGCGCAGGCCGCGAGGCCCGACGCGAGCGTCACGACGACGCCGATGCGGAACGCGTAGCGCGTCATCGCGCGGCCTCGGCGCCGCCGTCCTTCGCGAGCGAGCGCTGGATGACCTGGTCCTGGATCTTCACGACTTCCTCGAGGAGCTGGATAGCGCGCTCCCGGGCCTGCTTGGCCTCGTCTGCGCGGCCGGCGTCCGCGAGCTGCGCGGCGCGCGACTCCTCGACGAGGCCCTGGACCTCGAGGAGGTGACCGCGGAAGTACGTCGCCTCGGGCATGTGCTCGAGGCCCGCCTTCACGGCGAGCGCGGCGGGATCGAGCTCGCCCTTCTTGAGGCGCAGCTCGGCGAGCCGCGCGTACGCGTCCGCCAGCACCTCCTCGACCTCGGGCGTCTTGCGCTCGGGGTGCGGGCGCCTGGCGTTGACGAGGCGGTCCATCGCGTGCACCGCCACCCCGAGATCGCTGCTGTCCTCGGCCAGGTTCGCCTGGTGGTGGAGCGCGCGCGCCTCGGAGAGGAAGGCCATGATCTCGGTGTCGACCGCGGGCGCGGACTCGCCGTCGCCGCCGTCGCGCGTGCAGCCGGGCGTCGCCGCGAAGCCGATGCCCAGCGCGAGCAAGAGCGCGGCGACCGCGGCGACGAGGAGGGGAGGCTGCTTCATCGTACGCCCCACTTCGAGAACCGGTTGTCGCGGAAGTCGGACGCGCGGGCCGACGCGATGCGGTCGATGCGCGCGCTCGTCTCGCCGGCCTTGAACGGCTCGGAGAAGAGCGGCTGCGTGGTGCGCGCGCGGGCGAGCGGCGCCTCGTGCGGCGGCGACTGCGTGACGACGAGCGTGATGCTCGCCGCCAGCGCGAGGCCGGCCCCGATCGCCCCGAACGCGACGCGCACGACGGTCTGACGACGCCTGAGCTCGAGCACCTTTCCGGTCCCCGCGGGGAGCCTCTCGAGCGCCGCCTCGACGATGCGCCGATGCGCCGCATCGGCGAGCGCGGCCGGCGCGAATGCCGCGCGCAGGGCGTGCGCGAGCTGGAGAGCGACGTCGCCGGCGGTGGGTGCGCGATGGTCCGCGAGCGCGTCGCGGAGCGCCGCAGCGGCCCGCTGCTCCTCGGCGGTGGGCGTCACGTCGAGCACGGCGCGGCTCTCGTTTTCGGAGAGCGTGGCGGGATCCCAGGCGGCGCGCAGCGCCAGCGCCAGCTCGAGCTCGGGCGAGGCTCGCGGAGCGAGCGCCTCGTCGAGCGCGCGCAGGTCGGTCCCCGCGAGCGCATCGCGAAGACGCTGCGACGCCGCGATCTCCTCCGCCGAGGCGGGGGCATCCGGGTCGTCGTCGTCCGGCGGGGGCGCCGGGCGGTCTTCGTCGCGCTCAACCATCGCGGTTCCTCTTCCCGTCTTCCTCGGTGCCGTGAGGCGAAGCCGCCTCGAGTGTCTTCTTGAGCGAGGCGATCGCGCGGTGCAGGAGCACGTCGAAGGTCGCCGGCGTGACGCCGAGATCGATCGCGACCTCTTCCCGCGGGCGCTCCTCGAGCACGCGCAGGCGTATCGCCTTCGCGTAGCGCGGATTGATGCGCTGCAGGGCAGACTCGACCTTCGCGCGCGCCGCCTCACGGTCGCGCTGATCGCTGATCTGCTGCTCCACGGGGGTCGTCGTCTGCGCGGCGTCGATCTCGCGCGCGAGGTCGTCCTCCTCGAAGAGCACGAGGCGCTTCTTGGCGCGCAGCTGATCGAGCGCGACGCGCAGCGCCACCGTGCGCAGCCAGGGATAGAACCCGACGTTCTGCCACGTGAACTTGGCGATGTTCGCGACGACCTTCGCGTAGGTCTCGGAGAGCGCCTCCTTCGCGTTCGCCTCGGTGGCGAGGCGAGGCAGGAGCACGCTGCGGTAGAGGCCGGGGCCGTACTTGTGGAGGAGCTCGCCCAGCGCCGCGCGGTCGCCCGCCTGGGCGCGCGTCACGAGCTGGTGATCGATCGCGTCGGCCTCGGCGCGCCGCTTCAGCTGCTCCGGGTCGAGCCCGGGCCTCGCCTCGCGAGGATCCCTCGTCAGGGACTTCGCGTCATACGCGGTCTCGGCCACGGGCCGCAGCATACGACCGAGCCTGCTCTCCAGGCCCAGCTTTTCCCACTGCGCAAAGCTCGAGGGGGGGCCCAGCAGAGCGGACCCGCGATGGTCGAAGGGGCTGGCGCTGCAGGTCACGAGGAGGGAACGCGCGTAGCATCGCGGCCTTACATCCCGTGCCCCGCAGGCGTGGTAAGACGAGCGCCATGAAGAAGGCTCTCTTCGGAATGGCCCTGGCCGGGGCCGTCGTCGCGACCTCCGCCGCAGCCCGCGCCGACGTCGCGATCCCCTTCACGCGCACCCAGCTCCCCAATGGCATGGTGGTGATCCTCCACGAGGACCACGGCAGCCCACAGGTGGTGGTGAACGTGTCCTACAACGTCGGCTCGCGCTTCGAGTCCGACAAGCGCTCGGGCTTCGCGCACCTCTTCGAGCACCTGATGTTCATGGGGACGCGGCGCGTCCCCACCAAGGCGTTCGACGCCTGGATGGAGGCCGCCGGCGGCTGGAACAACGCGTGGACCAGCCAGGACCGCACCGATTACTACGACGTCGGCCCGCCCACCGCGCTCGACCTCCTTCTCTACCTGGAGTCCGACCGCCTGCGTGACCTCGGCCCGCTGATGACGCTCGAGAAGCTCGACGCGCAGCGCGAGGTCGTCAAGAACGAGCGCCGCCAGACGAGTGAGAACACGCCCTACGGCAAGGTGGAGCTGCGCCTCCCCGAGCTCCTCTATCCAACGAGCCACCCCTACCACCACCCGGTGATCGGATCGCACGCCGACCTCGAGGCGGCGACCGTCCCCGACGTGAAGGAGTTCTTCGCGAAGAACTACGATCCCGCGAACGCGTCGATCGTCGTGGCGGGTGACTTCGATCCGAAGCACGCGAAGGACCTCATCGACCGCTGGTTCGGGACCATCCCGTCCCGCGGCGCCTCGACCGATCCCGGCGCGCCGGGCTTCAGCGACACGAAGACCACGATCACCTCGGTAATCAAGGAGACGCTCGAGGACGACGTCGAGCTGCCCAAGGTGGTCATGGCCTGGCAGAGCCCGCGCCACTTCGGCCCGGGCGACGCCGAGCTCGATCTCCTCGCGACGTCGCTGGCGACCGGCAAGGCGAGCCGCCTCTACAAGGCGCTCGTCTACGAGCAGAAGATCGCGCAGTCGGTGGAGGCGACGCAGGAGTCGGGCGTGCTCGGCTCGCGCTTCACGGTGGGCGTCATCGCGCGGCCGGGCGTCTCGCTCGACGCCATCGAGGCCGCCGTCGACAAGGAGCTCGAGAAGGTCCGCAGGACCGCCCTCGCCGACGAGGAGCTCGAGCGCTCGAAGAACCTCTTCGAGACGTCGTTCGTGCTGCGCCTCGAGGGGGTGCGGGAGCGCGCTTCGCTCCTCAACATGTACCAGGCCGAGGTGAAGGACCCGGGCTTCGCGCAGAAGGACCTCGAACGGTACCGGCGCGCGACCAAGGACCAGATCCGCACCGCCGCCGAGACGTTCCTCGCGCCCAACGCGCGCGTCATCCTCCGGGTCGTCCCCAAGAAGAAGGGAGAGAAGAAGTGAAGACGCGTCTGCTCGTCTGCGCCGCGCTCTCGGCTTCGCTCTCGGCGTGCGGTCTCTGGTACGGCGACGGAAAGGCGCCGCCCCCGGTCCCTCGTCGTCCTGATCCCGCCAGCGGCACGGCGACACTCGCGGGGCCCCTCTCCGTTCCGGCCGGTGATCCGCTGGGCGCGCGCCCCGCGCTGCCGCCGCCGCCGCCGTTCGCCCCGCCCGTTCCCGTCGCCTACAAGCGCTCGAACGGGATGACGGTGTGGCTGCTCGAGCGGCACGCGCTGCCCGTCGTGGCGATGCAGATCGTCGTCCCTTCGGGCGCCGCCAGCGATCCCGAAGGGAAGGGCGGGCTCGCGCTCGCCACCGCGAACATGCTCGACGAGGGCGCCGGCACGCGTGGCGCGCTCGACATCTCGCGGGACATCGATCGCCTGGGCGCGACGCTCGGCACCGGCGCGACCTCCGACTACGCCTTCGCGGCGCTCACCACGCTCAAGAAGAACCTGACCCCCGCGGCCTCGATCTTCGGCGACGTCGTGGGCAAGCCAATGATGTCCCCGGTGGAGTGGAAGCGCCTCCACGATCTCTGGGAGAACGATCTGCGCGCGCGCGCCAGCGAGCCCGATGCGGTGGCGAACGTCGTGGCGCTCCGCCAGGTCTTCGGCGACAGCCCGTACGGGCACCCCAACAACGGGACGCTCAAGTCGGCGGCGAAGATCTCGCTCGACGACGTGAAGGCCTTCTACGCAACGGCGTGGCGACCCGATCGCGCGACGCTGGTGGTCGTGGGCGACGTCACGAAGGCCGAGCTCGAGCCGCTGCTAGACCAGGTCCTCGCCGCGTGGAAGGCGCCCGCAGGCGCCGCCCCCGAGGTGCCCCTCGCCGCAGGCAGGAAGGCGCCGGCGCCGAGCCGTCGGGTGGTCATCGTCGATCGCGCCGATGCCCCGCAGTCGGTGCTCGCGGTGGTCCGGCCCGGCGTCGCCGCGAGCGACAAGGACGCCGCCGCCGTGACGCGCGTGAACACCGCGCTGGGCGGCAGCTTCACGTCGCGCCTGAACCAGGACCTCCGCGAGGAGCATGGCTGGAGCTACGGCGCGCACTCGCGCTTCACGTTCTCCAAGGGGCAGGGGATGTTCGCGGCGCAGGCCGCGGTGCACACCGAGCACACGGGCGACGCGCTGAAGGCGATGCTCGCCGACATCGACGCGCTCGCGCGCGAGGGGCTCACCGACGAGGAGGTCGAGAAGACGCGCCTCATCGCGCGCGGCGAGCTCGTCGAGTCGTTCGAGGGCGCCTCCGCGGCGGCGCGCCGTCTCGGGCGCAACGCGGGCATCGGTCTGCCGCCCGATCACGAGACGAAGGCGAGCGCCGCGCTCGACGCGGCGACGAAGGACGACCTCAAACAGCTCGCCGCCCGCCACGTTGACGCCAAGGACGCGATCATCGTGATCGTCGGCCCCCGCGCGAAGATCGAGCCCCAGCTGAAGGCGCTCGGGATCACCACGCTCACCGCGAGCGGCCCCGAAGGCGAATGAGCGACCCGAGCCTGCGAGGCACCATCACGCTGGCGCCCGGCGCCGAGGACAACGCGTTCGCGACGATGCTCGCCGATCTCGTGCGCCAGAACCTGGAGAGCAAGCCCCACAAGAAGAAGGACTTCGCCGCGCTGGCGAAGGGACGCGGCGCCACCATCGCGCTCGTCGCCGACGACGCGGAGGTCGCGCTCACCCTCGAGTTCCGCGGAGGGAACCTCGTCCTCCACGACGGCATCAAGGGGGTCCCCGATGTCGCGGTCCGCGGCTCGGCGGACTCCATCATGGCGCTCTCGAACGTCCCGCTCACCCGCCCGCTCGCGCTACCTATCCCCACGGACCGCCCCGCGCTCGACGTCCTCGTGCAGATGTTCGCCGCCACGCGCTCCGGCGAGCTGAAGGTCCTCGGAATGCTCGGGAATTTCCGGGTGCTCTCCCGCCTCACCCGGGTCATGAGCGTGAACGGGTGAGCATGCACCCCGCGCTTGACACCACCCCGGTACGCTCGTAGGTTCCGCGCCCCGATAGGCAGTGACTTTGCGCTGCTTTTGTCGCTCGATTCACGCGACACCCTCCGTCATCAAGGTTCCAATCATGGCCGTTGCTATCCGCCTCTCCCGCCAGGGCACGAAAAAAAGGCCCTTCTACCGCGTCGTCGTCACCGACTCGCGCAGCCCGCGTGGCGGAAAGTTCCTCGAGAACATCGGCACGTTCGATCCCGCCAAGGAGATCAAGAACGCCTCGCTGACGATCGACCAGGAGCGCCTCAACTACTGGAAGGGCACCGGCGCGCAGCCCTCGGCCACGCTCTCGCGGCTGATGAAGGAATACCTCAAGAACGAAGCCACGGCTTCGGCCGCAAAGTAGTCCATGAAGGAGCTCATCAAGGCCATCGCCATCGAGCTGGTGGACCGCCCCGATCAGGTGGTGGTTACCGAGATCGCGAGTGAGCACAACTGCCTGATCGAGCTCCGCGTGGCGAAGGAAGACGTCGGCAAGGTGATCGGCAAGGAAGGCCGCACCGCGCAGTCGATGCGCACCATCCTCTCCGCGGTCTCGACGAAGCTCGGCAAGCGAGCTCACCTCGACATCGTCGACTGAGAGAGAAGGGAGCGACAGCATGGACCCGGAAGCCTGGGTGCCGCTCGCAGAAGTCGCTCGCCCTCACGGCGTGAAGGGCGAGCTCCGGCTGCGCCTCTTCAACAAGGCGAGCGACACGCTGCTCGGGCAGGACGAGGTGCTCGTTCGCCTGAAGGACGGTGAGGAGCACGAGGTCTCGGTCGAGCGCGCGCGCCGCGCCGACGACGCGATCCTCATGAAGCTCCATTCGGTCGACGACCGCGACCGCGCCGAGGAGCTCCGCGGCGCGCTGGTCTGCGTACGGCGGCGTGACTTCGAGGCTGCCGAGTCGGGTGAGTTCTACGCCATCGACGTCGTGGGCGCCGACGTGAAGCTCGCCGGCGAGCGCATCGGCACGGTCGCCGAGCTGGTCACGTACCCGAGCGTCGAGGTCCTCCTCGTCCACGCCGACGACGGCAAGGGCGACTGGGAGGTGCCGCTCACCGAGATGTACATCGCTCGCGTCGACGTGGAGGCCAAGCTGGTGGAGCTCGTCTCGCTCGACGACATCGAGCGCGTCCCGCGCCGCGCTCCGAAGGCTCCCAAGAGCGAGGCCGGCGAGGGCGAGGAGCCCGGCGAGGCGTAGTGCGCGTCGACATCGTCACGCTCTTCCCCGAGCTCTTCGAGACGTTCCTGAAGACGAGCTTCGTGGGCAAGGCGACGCTCCATGGCCAGCTCGAGACGCGCCTGCGGTCGCCGCGGGACTTCGGGCTCGGCAAGCACAAGAGCGTCGACGACACGCCGTACGGCGGCGGCAGCGGGATGGTGATGCGCGTCGACGTGATCGTCGCGTGCCTCGAGGCGCTCGACGCCGAGGCGGCGCAGGAAGGCAAGCCGCGCGCACGCCGCATCCTGCTCACGCCGCAGGGTCGACCCTTCGTCCAGGCGACCGCCACCGCGCTCTCTGCCGAGCCCGCGGTGGTGCTGATCTGCGGCCGCTACGAGGGCTTCGACGAGCGCGTGCGCAGCTTCGTGGACGAGGAGCTCTCGCTCGGTGACTTCGTCATGACCGGCGGCGAGGTGGCGGCGATGGCGGTGGTCGAAGCGACGGTCCGGCTCCTCCCGGGGGTCCTCGGCAACGAGGAGTCGACGCACGAGGAGTCCCACGGGGAGGGCGGCCTGCTCGAGTACCCGCACTACACGCGCCCGGCAGAGTTTCGCGGACAGGCGGTCCCGGAGATCCTGTCGTCGGGTAACCACGCGAAGGTGGCGGCGTGGCGCGCCGAGCAGTCGGTGGAGCGCACGCGCACGCGCCGGCCCGACCTCGCGGCGCGGCTGCCGAAGAAGGGCCCATGAGGCAGCTCGCGATCGCTCTCGTGCACCGTCCGGTGCTCGACAAGGAGCAGAGGATCGTCACCACCGCGCTGACGAACATGGACGTGCACGACCTCGCGCGCAGCGCCCGCACCTACGGGTGCAGCGACTACTTCGTGGTGCACCCCGTCGAGGTGCAGCGCGAGCTCGCGAGGCGCATCGTCGCCCACTGGACGGACGGCTCGAGCGCGAAGCGCATCCCCGATCGCAAGGACGCGCTGGCGATCGTGCGCGCGGTGCCGACGCTCGAGGATGCGGTCCAGCAGCTGGGCGGCGCGGAGATGTGGGTGACGGCGGCGCGCGAGATCCCGGGCGCCCCGCCGCTCGGGTTCGAGGAGGCGCGCACGCGCCTCGAGGGCGAGGGGAGGCCAGTGCTCCTGGTGTTCGGCACGGGCTGGGGCCTGGCGCCGGAGATCATGAGCCGCGCCGACGGCGTCCTCCCGCCCATCCGCGGCGTCGGCGACTGGAACCACCTCAGCGTCCGCGCCGCGTGCGCCATCGCCCTCGACCGCCTCCGCTCTTCTCGCTGAACAGCCACTGGCGGAGCGAGGTGATCGTAGTGCCCGGACTCGGATGGAGTCTGCACCCGTCTCAGTCGAGCTGGGCGGGTTCGATGATGAGGCCGCCCGGCTTGCCCGCGACCGCTTCCACCAGCACCACGCGCGCCTGGCGGTCGGGCTTGGCGTGGACCGTGCGGAGGCGCTTCGGCTCGAGACCGCGCGCGCGTAGCGAAGTGAGCAGCGTGGTCGTCTCGATGGCTGGATACACGAAGCACACGCGCGCGCGGCGGCCCGCCAGTCGGCGCGCCGCGTCCAGGAAGACGTCGAGCGGTCCGCTGCGCGCCCGCGCCCGCGCTGGCGCCGGAGCGCGGCCCCGCCCCGGCACGACGTACGGCGGGTTGCACACCACGAGGTCGGCAACGCCCTCGGCGTCCGACACGTCGCCGTGCACCACCTCGATCCGCGACTCCCAGCCGTTCGCGCGCGCGTTGCGCTGCGCCAGCTTCGCCAGCCCGGCGTCGACCTCGACCATCGTGACGTGCTCCGCCGCGCCGAGGTGCAGGAGCGAGAGCCCCACCGCGCCCACGCCCGATCCGAGGTCGAAGGCGCGCCGCGCGCCTCGGGCGCGGCTGCCCGCCGCCGCGAACGACGCGAGCAGAATGGCATCCACGTTGACCCGATACGATCCCCCGCGCGGCGGCTGCGCGAGCGCCACCGCGCCTGCGAAAAGCGTGTCCTCGGTCGGCTCGGCGGCGACTACTTCTGCCACGGACGACGGCCGCGGAAGCTCAGCGCCGTCACCGCTCCCGGAAACGTCTGGACGGTGTACGTGCCGAGCAGGACGGTCGCGCCGCCCTGCTTGCCGAGCGCGCTCACGCGGATCGGCTGCCCGGTGGGCAGGTTGAGCGTCCCGAAGAGACCGAGCTTGCTCGTGCCGAGCGAGCCGCGCGACTTGTCGGGCAGCGGGTCGGCCTCGTTCTCGCCGAAGTAGAACATGTCGCCCTCGTGCGGAACGTCGGTGTCGACGGTCGCGCCCGAGAGGCGGACGTCGCCGCAGTCGTGCACCTCGCCGGCGAGGACGCCCTTGTCCTGCTTCACCGTGAAGCCACCGGCCGCCGAGGCGACGGTGTTGATGTCGGTCGCGGCGACCGCGGCTGGCTCGTACTTGCTGATGACGTCGCCGTTCTCGACGAGGCTGTTCGAAAAGTAGATGTTGTAGTCGTAGAGCGCGGCCCACTGCTCGCCGCCCGCGGCGTCGGACGTCTTGATGATCAGCGGCGTCTCGGTGGGGACGCCTGGGTATTCGAAGGCGCGGTAGGTGCAGCCGCCGTCCGGGCATTTCTTGAGGTAGGTCGGCTTCGGGTCGAGGACCGCGCTGTCCTTCGTGGTCGAGGCCGCGGCGCCCACCAGCTCGCCGAGCGCGCCGCCCCCGCCCTCCCTGAAGATCTCGATCTTCACGCCCGCGGAGTCGCTGCCGCTGGAGAAGAGGCGCACGTAGCCGGTCAGCTTGATGGTCTTCGGTGCCCCGAGCGCCGCCGGCGCATCGAGGCAGCCGAGCTGGATCGTCGGGTCGGTCGATGAGCTTCGCACGAGGCCAGTCCCGCGCACGAGCTCCTGGCTGGGCGGCTGCACGAACGTGCAACAGGCGTCGACGGTGCGCGGCGCGCGGCAGCTGTTGGGGACCGCGTTCGGGGAGATCGTGCACGATCTGCAATAGTCGGCCTTCGTGAGCACGGGCGCGCCCTGGCACGTGCCACCGCTGCTGCTCGCGCCGGCCTCGGTGAGGGTCGGGGTCGCGGAGCTGCTCGAGCACGCGGCGGCGGCGAGCACCCCGACGGCGGCGAGAGAAGTAAAGAGATGGCGCCAGACGCGCGAAGACGGCTGCTTCATGAGCACTTTCATAGTCGAAGCTCTGCTCATCCCGCACCGGGCGCCGGCGCGCCCGGTCCGAATCCGAAAAAGGGACATGATGTCATGGTATTATGCCGCGTCTCATGATCGCCTCACCTCCATCCGGTCGAGACCCCCGGAGCGCGGCGTGAAGGAGCGCGTCGTCGCGGAGGCGCGCCGCCTCGGCTTCGACGCCGTGGCCATCGCACGCGCCGATCTCCCGCTCGATGCGGACTTCGCGCGCTACGAGGCGTTCGTCGCGAACGGCATGCACGGCAGCATGGACTGGCTCGCGCGCTCTGCGGAGGCGCGACGGCGCCTCGACGGCGACGCCATCCTGCTCGGGGCAAGGTCGGTGATCTGCCTCGCGCGAAAATACGGTCGCAGCGCCGAGGAGGAAGATCAGGAGCCGGAGCTCGCGCGATCCATCGCGCGCTACGCGCGTGGCCGCGACTACCACAACGGCGTCCGCAAGAAGCTCCGCACGCTGGCGAAGTTCCTCCGCAAGCTCGGCACCGACGCCGAGCCGGTGCATGCGCGTCCGCTGTGCGATCAGGAGCCAGTGCTCGAGCGCGCGTGGGCAGCACGCGCTGGGCTCGGCTTCGTGGGGAAGAACGGGCTCTTGATCGTCCCCGGGGTCGGCTCGCTGGTCCTGCTGGGCGAGGTGGTGACGACGCTCGCGCTCGAGCCCGACCCGCCCATCCCCGAGCGCTGCGGGGCGTGCACGCGCTGCCTCGACGCCTGTCCCACGGGAGCGTTCGTCGAGGCGTTCGTCCTCGATCCGCGCCGGTGCGTCGCCTACCTCACCATCGAGAGCCGCGACGCCATCCCCGAGCCGCTCCGCGAGGGCGTGGGCACCCATCTCTTCGGCTGCGACGACTGCCAGACGGTATGCCCCTTCAACGCGCGCGCACGTGCGCCGGCCAGCGCCGGGCGCGCGAGCACCCCGGTCGACGAGCGCTTCGCGGCCGCGCCGCAGTGGAAGGAGCGCACGCTTGGCGAGCTCCTCGCGCTCGACGCGGCGGGCTTCGAGCAGCTACGCCACGGCACGCCGGTGGCGCGCGCCACCCGCGTGGGCCTGGCCCGAAACGCCGCCGTGGTGATGGGTAACCGCGGCGATCCCGCCGATCTCGAGCCGCTGGCCCGGGCCCAGGCCGGTCACGACGCGGCGATCGTCCGCGAGGCCGCGGGCTGGGCGCTGGCGCGCATCAGCAGCCGCCGTCGCTGATCGTGCAGCCCGGGAGCTCCTTGATCCCGCAGGTCGGGCCGGGCTTGCAGCAGAACGTCAGGTCGTCCTTCGCGCAGGTCGCGAAGCACTTGCCCGCGTCGCAGTAGGTCTTCTGACCGCACGCGCCCGCGCCGCCGGTGCAGACCACGCCGGCCTCGCCGGCGCCGCTCAGGATCGAGCCGCGGGTGCAGGTCTGGTCCCCGGTGCACTGGACGATCGTGGTGCCCGCCGACTCCGCGGTGATCGGAACGTTGCGACAGGTGCCGTTCGCGACGCAGCCGATATCGCAGCGCTGCGTCGTCTTGCACGCGATGCCCTGG
>JAYTBL010000843.1:0-16113 GCA_043736975.1 Polyangiaceae bacterium | reverse complement strand
CCCCGCCGGCCGGGTGCGCTCTCGCCCGCAGCGACGCGTAGGCCGCCAGCGCACCGCCCTCGATCTCTAGGTTGCTTACGTCGCGCTCGTCTGGGGCGGGCTCGGGGGCTTCGTGGCGCCGTTCGTGGCCTTCGGCATCGCGCAGCGTCGGCGCTGGGCGTACCTGCTCGGCCTCGCCTACGCGATCGCGTCTCTGCCCACGGTGGTCGGCACGGCCGTCGCGCTCATGGGGCTCCACGTTCTCTCTCGCACCAAGGTGAGGGCGGCGTTCGGACGGGTCACTCGGGTGCCGCGAAGCGGCGCTCCATGCGCGCCAGACTGAGCGGCGTCGCGCGCGGGCCATCGAGCGCGCGGGCCGCCGGCTTCGAGCGGTCGCAGAACAGCGGCTTGTCCACGCCTCCGCTCGTGTAGAGGATGTGGCTGCGCGAGGCCGAGCTCCCCTCGATGACCGGTACCGCGCCATGGGCCCAGATCGCGCCCGCGGTGGCGCGTACGTCGAGGAGATGCACCTCTCCAGGCTGCGGCGCGGGCGTGACGAAGTGCGGCGGAGACCACGGGACCGTCGAACGGCGCCTCGACAGCGGTGGCGACTCCGCCCTGGTAGTGGGTGAAGTACGAGGTCGCTCGCCCGCCGCGATACACGGCGACGCTCAGCCCTCCGAGGGCGCGGTGCAGCTCGTCCTCGCAGCGACCCGCCAGCCACGTGCTCCCGTCCGCGGCGCGCGCGGCGGCATGGATCGAGAGCGCGCGGGCGCGCGGATCGACGCAGAACGTGGAGAGGGTGGGAACCGGCGCGAGCCCCTCGCGCTCGGTGGCGACGACCCACGCCGCGTCGTGCCAGGCGTAGTCGATGCGCCGGGCCTCGAAGAGAGCACCCCCCGACGCGCGGGCGGGCCAGCGCGCGGTGTGCTCGAGCCAGGCGCCGCGCTCGCCCCCGAGGTCGAGATCGCCCTGGACGTAGCCGCGCGCGTCGCGCTCGAGCCCGGCGAGCAGCGACGGAGCGTGGTGCACCGATCCACGCTCGACGACCGCGAGCGACTGGCGCGCCGCGCCGCTCAGATCCTCGAGGCCTTGCGTCCCGAAGACGACGACGGTCCGGTTGCCGGCACGAACGACCGCCAGCTTCGGGCACGGCCCCTCGATCGCGACGACGAAGGGGGAGCCCGCAGCCGCAGGCGCTGGTGCGACGGCGCCGGGCGCGCTGCCAGGGCGGGCGCGGGCGACGCAGGTGATGAGGGCAGCGACCGAGAGCAGCGTGACGGTTGGAAGAGCCATGCTCCCTGGAGACGGTCGGGGCCGGCCGCGGTCGCGCGCGTCGTGGAGAATTCGGCGACGACCGACACGGCCTCGTCAGCGGTGTCCGCTGATCAGATCGCTAGCTCGTCGGGTCGCTCCACGAGACGCGCGACCATCCGGACCAGCACCTCGGGGTGCACGGGCTTCGGGAGAAACTCGTCGAAGCCCGCGCGTAGCGCCTGGAGGCGATCTTCGCGGCTTGCGCTCGCGGTCAACGCGACCGCCTTGACGGGGTGCTCGAGCCCTACGAGCGTGCGCAAGCGCCGCACGAGGGACAGCCCGTCTTCGCCGGGCATCGCGATGTCGGTGATGACGATGTCGACCGAGGCCGAGCGCATGATCTCGAGCGCGGCCTCCGCCGAGGCCGCGGTACGGACGTCAGCGCCGGCTCGGGCGAGGATCATGGCGACGAGCTCCCGCGCGTCCTCTTCGTCGTCGACGATCAGGAGGCGGCGCCCCTCGAGCCGGGGCAGCGCGCGCGGTTCAGAGGGGTGCGAGCTGGGCGACGGCGCCTCCGTCCGCGCCGCGTCGAGGAGGACCGCTTGCGCAGCTGCGGTCACCGGGAGCGTGACGAGGAATGAGGCCCCTCGCCCCACCCCTTCGCTCTCCGCTTCGACGCGACCACCGTGGAGCTCCGCGAGATGGCGAACGATGGCCAGGCCCAGGCCCAGACCGCCTTGCGCGCGCGTCGACGAGCCATCGGCTTGCCGGAATCGCTCGAAGACGAGGGGCAGGAACGACGCTGCGATGCCCTTGCCGGTGTCGGTGACGCGGATGGTCACGGCGTCGTCGCGCCGGCGCGCGACCACCCACACCTCGCCGCCGCGCGGCGTGAACTTCACGGCATTGCCGATCAGATTCCACACGATCTGCTGAAGGCGGCCGGCATCCGCGCGCACGCTCCCGAGGTCCGACGGCACGTCGACCGACAGGCGAATGGTCTTGGCCGCAGCAGCGGCCCGCGCGGTGTCGACGGCGGCCTCGACGATGCCTCTCACGTCCACGTCGTCGATCGCGAGCCGCAGCTTGCCGGTGATGATCCGGGAGACGTCGAGGATGTCCTCGATGATGGTCGCCTGGGCGCGTCCGTTGCGCTCGATCACCTCGAGGCCCTTGCGTAGCCGATCGCGTGAAAGTTCGGGATCCGCGCTGAGAATGCTGGACCAGCCCAGGATCGCCTGCAGCGGCGTCCTGAGCTCGTGCGAGATGGTCGCCAGGAACTCGTCCTTGAGGACGTTGGCCGCCTCGGCCCGGTGCCGCTGCTCTTCGGCCTCGGCGCGAGCGGCCTCCACCGAGATCAGCAGCGCCTCTCGCTCCGCTTCCGAACGCTTCCGCTCCGTGACCTCCTCGAAGGTGACCGCAAAGCCGTCCTCCAGCCGGACCGCCAGGATACGAAACGCATGAGAGAGGCCTTCGTGGCCGTAGCTCAGCTCGCGTCGGAACGGCTCGCCGGTCTCCACGACCGAGACATAAGCGTCGAACAAGCCTTCGGCGCGGTTGCCCGGCATTTCCTCGAACAGCCGCCTGCCTACCAGCTCGGCGTCGGCACGCCCCAGCATGCGTTCGGCGGCTGGGTTCGTGTAGACCCAGGTGAAATCCTCGATCGCGGCGCCGCGCCGGACGCTGCGGAACATCATGAAGCCGTCCGGCGACATCTCCTGCACGGAACGAAAGCGGGCTTGCGCAGCGCCGAGCGCGCGCTCGAGGCGCACGTGCGCGAGCATCGCCTCGGTGCGCTCGCTGAAGAACGCCAGCACGTATGCGAGGGCGCCACTCTCATCGTGGAGCGGAACGAGCTGGCTCTCGACGCCCACGCGCCGGACCTCTGCGCCTTCGCCGGGGTGCGTGGGAGCGCCGAGGTCGTACCAGACGGCGGGTACCCGCGTGGCTTCCCCCGCGAATGCCTGGCGTATGTAGCCAAGGATGCCCGCGCGCTCGACGCTGGCATCCTCGAGCACCGAGTAGTCGGCCGCGGGCTCCGGGCCAAAGAGCGCGCGAAACGCGTCGTTCACCAGGATCCGCGAGAAGCGGCACCCTACCACGCGCGATCTCGACGAGCATGCGCGTCACGAGCCACGTGGCAGAATTGCACGCTCTTTATTACAGAACGAACCGTTCAATTCAATCTATTGGAATAATCGACCGGCCATCCCTATAGCTGCAGGGCGGCAGGGCTGATGACGTGAGGTTTGCAACCGATGAAGGCTGAAGAGGAAATCACCCTGGACCTGCGGAGGGCCGCGCGAATCGGCTTCGACGAGGCGATTCTCTGTCCCGGGAAGACCGACGAACACCTGCAGATCATCCTCGACCGCGCCGAGGCGGCGGCCGCGACTCTGCTGCTCACCCGCATGACGCCGGCGCAGGTCGGAGCGCTCCACGAGAAGCATCGGAGCCGCCTCGACTACGAGCCGCTCTCGCGAACCGCCTTCTTCGGCCCGCTCCGCGAGCTGACGCGGGAGGCTCGGGTCTGCATCGTGGCCGCGGGGACGTCCGACGCGTTCGTGACCCGTGAGATCGAGCGCACGCTCCGCTACTACGGAGAGGCGGTCACGTCGTTCGTCGATGTCGGGCTCGCTGGCGCGTGGCGCGTCCTGGAGAAGATCGAGGAGATCCGGCGCTTCCCGGTCGTGATCATCGTCGCAGGAATGGACGCGGCGCTGCCGACGGTCGTGGGAGGCCTCGTCGGGAGCGTCGTCGTCGCGGTGCCGACGTCGAATGGGTACGGCGTCGCCGCGGGCGGCATGAGCGCCCTCAATGCCGTGCTCGCGAGCTGCTCGCCGGGGCTCGCGGTGCTCAACATCGACAACGGGTACGGCGCGGCGTGCGCGGCCATCCGCGTGTGCCGGGTCATCGACGCAGCCTCCAGCGCGCGGTGATCACCGCGGCTCGCTCCCGCTTCGCCGGCGCGGTCGCCGCGCTGGGTACCCGGCACGGCAAGGAGCGGGTCATCGGGCCGACGCTCGACGCCGAGCTGGGGATCCGTGTCGAAGTGGCGAAGGACCTCGATACCGATCGCTTCGGGACCTTCACCCGGGAGATCCCGCGACCAGGAACCGCGCTGGAGGCCGCCCGGTCGAAGGCGCGCGCGGCCATCGAGGCTCACGGTGGCGCGCGCTTCGGCCTCTCGAGCGAAGGCAGCTTCGGGCCGCATCCCTCCGTTCCCTTCTTCCCTGGGGGCATCGAGATCGTCCTTCTCGTCGACGGCGAGACCGGGCTCGAGCTCACCGGGCTCGACGTCACCGTGGAGACGAACTTCGCGTCCACCTGCGCGTCGTCGGTCGACGAGGCGCGCGCGTTTGCTGCCCGCGCCTCGTTTCCTTCGCACGGGCTCATCGTCATCGCTGCGCCCCACGACAAGCCGGAGCCCGCGCTGGGCCTGACGAAGGGGATCGTCGACCCGTCCGAGCTCGAACAGGCCGTTCGAGAGGCGCTGCGGCTCCACGGTCGGGCGTGGATCGAGACCGACATGCGGGCGCACCTCAACCCCACCCGGATGGCGAGCATCGAGCGCGCGGCGCAGGCGCTGGCTCGCGCGGCGCACAGCCTATGCCCCGCGTGCGCGCGTCCCGGCTACGTGCCGGTGAAGCGCGTCGGCGGGCTTCCCTGCGACGACTGCGGCGAGCCGACGGGCAAGGCTCGCGCGGAGGTCCTTGCGTGTGCCGGCTGCGGCCGACGGGAAGAGCGACCGCTCCCCGGCGCGCCGCGAGCGACCGCCTTCGATTGTCCCCGCTGCAACCCATGACCCGTCAGCGTCGCAAGCGGACGTGCTTGGCCACCGAAGGAACCCCTGCGTTGCTGACGAGAAAGAGCAGGTAGTCGCCCTCGGGCGCGCTGGCGGCATCGCGCGGCGCGGTCACGATCACCTTGCCGGCTTCGGCGCGGTAGCCGAGCGAAACGTAGCGCTGGTTCTGGTCGAACGCGTGCGTGGTCGAGCCCAGCGCCATCAGCACCACCGCCCCTTTCGCGGCCAGCGCAGCGCCGTGAAACGCGAGGGCCGTCGGGGCGGCGGCACCGAGCTGGAGGTCGAGCGGTTCCGGGGCGTCGATCACGGGACGCGGGCCCTTGCCGAGGTACGAGGGTCGGTAGATGCGCACGTCGTTGCGCTCGCAGCCGATGCTCGAGGTCTCGACGCCGCCCACCTTCGGCGAGATGCCTCCTCCCACGAGCACGGTCCCGTCCTTGAGCAGGATGGCGAAGCTGTGATAGCCGCGCTCGAACGGATCGTCCGGCCACGCGGCGAAGGTCTCGACCTTCCTGGTGCGCGGGTCGAACACCTGAGGCCTCCGCCGATCTCCGGTCAGGTTGCCGTCCTCGTCCCAGCCGCCCATCACCAGCACTCTGCCGTCCGGCAGGAGAACCGTGGCGGCGTTGCGTCGACCGATGCCCACGTCGACCCGCGCCCACGAGTCCGCCAGGGGATCGTAGAGGTCAGCCTGGCGGGCAAGCGCAGGATCGTTCGTCCCTCCGAGCACCAGCAGCTCGCCCGTCGCCACGAGCGCGGCCGACGAGTCCCACGCCGCGCCGGAGCCGCCGTTCGAGCCGGGCCGCGCCGCGTGAGCGCGAGTCGCGAAGCGTTCGCCGGTGGGCACGTTCGCATCGGTGCTCATGAGGAGCACCCTTCCGCTCCATCCGATCATCGCGATCGAGCGGGCCCGACCGCCGCCTTCGGCGCCAGCGACCGCGCGCGGCAGCAGAAAGGTGTGCGTGTAGTCCTTGAGGCCTGGCGCCATCGCCTCGCGCAGCGGCGGGTAGGGATCGTCGTGCTCGACCAGCGTGGAGAACGACTCGGTCGCGGGGTCGAAGATCTCGACCGAATAGTTCGGGCTCTCGAGGCTCGAGAAGCCGCCGGTCACGAGGACGCGTCCGTCATCCAGGCGCGTGTTGGTCGGGTACCAGCGCCAGCCTCGCTTGTCGACGGGGCCATACTGGGGTCGGCTCTTGATGCCCTCGGCGGCGGGGCCCCCCTTCATTCGAGAGGCGAGCAGCCGCAAGCTTCCGGTGGCGGGATCGAACATCCGCGCCGAGGAGAGGCCCACCTCCGCCTCGTGCCCCCGCACGCCGAGGTCCTGGTACCGGGACCCGCCGGTGTACAGGACGCCGCCGCGGGTCGGGACGTGTCCGACGCAGTAGAGGACGTCGGGCGTCCATCCCGGGGTCTGCTCGGGGCGTTCGTCGATCGGTGAGATCGACAGATCGCCAGGGGTCGCGCGGGCGGCCAGCGCCGCCGGATCCAGGATGAACGTCGAGCCGTGCGAGCGGCTGCCCTCGGGAAAGGTGCAGCGATCGGGCGCCGCGCGGCCCCATCCCGTGATCAGCAGCTCTCCGCTGGGCAAGAGGGTGGCGTGGATGGGCGTGACGTAGAAGCCGCCCGGCGGCGCGCCGGGAAGCGACGACGTCGACTCCCGCAGCGAGAGGCTCGGCCCCCAGCCATCCTTGACGGCGCGGGTCAGCTCCTCGGCGTCCACCTCGCTGCCCTCGGAGGCGGCGGTGCAGCCGCCGCTGCCACCGGCGAGCGTGAGGAGCGTGAAGCCGCCGGCGAGGCGCAAGAGACGTGTGTTCATGGTCGTGACTCTCCGCGGATGATCCGCGTTGCTCGCGCGATCTCGTTGACGGCTCGCTTGCTGATGACGATCTCGCTCCCGAAGTATCCGAAGGCGCGCAGCACGCCGAGATCGGCGCTCGCCACCGCGCCTGCGCCGCTCTCCACTCCTCCCGCGAGGAAGCGATCGGGGTCCTCGCGGAGGCCGAAGGTCCTCTCGGCCCACGCGCGGGAGCTGGCGACGGTGTGGCAGGTCGCGCAGTCCGTGTCCTCGGACGAGCGCAGCTCGGGGCTCTCGATACGGTTCGCCGCGCGGAGGGCGCCGCGGAGCTCCGTCGTCGACGCCGCAGTGGCGGACAGCGAGTCGAAGAGCAGCGACAGGTCGTCCGCGCCCGCGGTCGGCGGTGAGAGCGACTTGAGGAAGGTCTGCGCGCCCCGCTGCAGCACGAGCGACTGGAGGCGCGCGCCCGCGGCGGGAATGGGAACCGGAGCGAGCTCGCCGCGCGGCCCGATCTCGACGCCTGCGAAATGCCACTCGTTGCCGCGCCCCCGCACGCCCATGGACGTCACGCGCGTGAGCCGTCCCTGGGCGGCCTTCGCCAGCACGCGCCGCTCGAGCTCGCGTCCGAACGCACCGCCCGAGCCCTCCGCGGCAAGCCGGGGATGGACGCCGAGCGTGCTGCTCGCGGGGGCATCTGCGGGACGAAGCGCGACCAGCTCTCGGACCAGCTCGGCGAAGGCGGCTGGCGGCAGCGCGTAGATCACGTGAACCGCCGCGTCGAGGGTGGTCGTCGGCAGCGTACCTCGCGGGTCGACCACCACGGGCTGGAGCACGAACCGGAGCTGGTGCTCGCAAGCGGCGGCGACCGCGGCGCCACCGAGCCGACGAAAGCACGGCTCGAGGCGGAGGCTGACGACGCGCAAGCGCGGGTAGGTGGTGGCGGCGGAGTCTCCCTCGACCAGGGCACCGAGCGCCTGCAGTATCGGCTCCGGCAAGAGCGCTCGGCCGTCACCGAGCGCGCGCGACGCCGGCCACAGACCTGCCGCCAACGGGAAGAGGATCGCGATGTCCGAAGCCGAGGCCGCGACCGTCTCTTCGACCTCGAGCGCTGCGCCAGCCGAGCCCGACGACGCCGGGCCCGCGGCGCAGGCAGCGGCAGCCGCCGAGGCGAACAGCGCGAGCAGCGAGCGGCGAAGCATCCCCGGGTGCGTGCATGTCGTATGCCGCCGACGATGCGCGAGCAATCACGCGCGGGCGCGCTCCGTGAGCGGTGCAGCCACGACCGGCGGCGGATCGCGCGGCTCGGATCCGCGAGATCACCCCCGATCACGCCTACGCGAAGAGCTCGCTCCGGGCGGCGGTGGAGATGGCCAGCGCCGCAGGGTGGCTGATCTTGCGGGCGACGGTGATGGCATAGAAGCGCTCCTTCACCGCCGTCAGCACGCCTACCGGGCGCACGCCGTGCTGCTTCTTGATCGCCTCGGCGGCGACCGTCGGAGCGGCGAACAGGCCGAGACCTTGCTGGCCCAGCGCCTGGAGTAGTCCCATGTCCTCCGCCTCGGCCACGATGCGCGGGCGGAGGTGGTTGGCACTGAACCACTGGTCGAGCGAGCGACGGAGCGCGGTGTTCTCGGTCTGCAAGACGAACGGGGCGCCGTCGAGCGAGCGCGGGAAGCCGCGGCGGTAGCGCGCCGCGGTCGGGTCGGTGCCGAAGACCGTGACGTCGCACTCACCGAGCAAATGGCTGAAGGCGCGGACCTCCAACGACGCCGACGCCGGCTGATCGGCCAGCACCAGGTCGAGCGCATGGACGGCGAGCTCGGCGAGGAGCCGCGGACTCTTGTCGACCCGAAGCACGACGCGGAACGCGGGCTGCGCGTCGAAGGCGGGCTGCAGGAGGCGGAGCGTCGTGAGCTTCGGGAGAGAGTCCGAGATCCCGACCGTGAAGCGCTGCGGTCCGCCGCTGGGCCGCCCCTGCACGGCGTCCTCGAGCTCGCGACCGAGGTCGAAGATCTCGTCCGCGAAGCGGCGCACCAGCAAACCGGTCTCGCTGAGCTGCAGATGCCGCCCCTGACGGACCAGGAGCTTCTCCCCCAGCGACTCCTCCAGCAGGCGCAGCTGCGCGCTGATCGTAGGCTGCGAGACCCCGAGCTCGCGCGCAGCACGCACCACCGACCCCGTCCGCGCGACCGCCGAGAAGTAGTGGAGATGGTGAAAGTTCAGCACCGTCAATCCATAACTTAAACCTTCTGATACGATATAAATATAGCATAATATTGAACGGCGAGAGCGCGCCGCGCATAAGGAAGTCATCCATCGCTGGAGACCAACGATGCACGCAACGATGCCCGGTCCGCTTCGCCTTCCGCGCCGCACGCTGCTCGGCCTCACGCCCGTGAAGGCGGGTTGAGATGGGCATGGGCGGCGTTCTGCGCGCCAACCTGCTGGGGCCCATCCCGCTGTCGTTCGCGCTGGGCATCGTCGCCCGGCTCGTGGGCAGCGAGTTCTCGTTGCCCAAGGACATCTACGCCGGGCTGTCGATCTACCTGCTGTTCGCCCTGGGCCTCCACGGCGGGTTCGAGCTGCACCACGCCAGCTTCTCTGCCATCGCCGCGCCCGCGGGGGTGACGCTGCTGCTCGGGTGCTTCACGCCGGTATCGACGTACCTGGTGCTCCGGCGTCTCGGGAAGTTCACGGCCTCCGACGCCGCGGGGATCGCAGCCCACTACGGCTCGGTGTCGGCCGTGACCTTCATCGCTGCCAACACCTTCGTGAAGGGTCAGGGCGCAGAGGCGGAGGGCTTCATGCCCACGCTCCTGACGCTCCTCGAGAGCCCGGGGATTCATGTCGCGCTGGTCATCGGCGCGCTCAAGGCGGGCTCGAAGGGTCGGCCGGTGCGCGAGGTCCTCCACGAGGTGCTCACCGCGCGGACCATGGTGCTCCTGGTCGGGGGACTGGTCGTCGGCTTCCTGATGGGCGACGCGAACTGGAACGTCATCGAGCCCTTCTTCGACACCAAGAGCGCCATCTTTCGCGGGGCGCTCTGCCTGTTCATGCTGGAGATGGGAGTCATGGCCGGCGCGCGCTTCGGCGACCTCCGGAAGGTCGGTCCGTTCTTGCTCGCCTTCGGCATCCTGATGCCGATCGCGCACGGCGCGCTCGGCGCGTGGCTAGGCAGCCTGGCCGGACTCTCTGCCGGCGGCGCGACGGTCCTCGCGGCGATGGCCGCAAGCGCCTCCTACATCGCGGCGCCGCCCGCGGTTCGCCTCACGCTGCCCGAGGCGAACCCCACGCTCTCGCTCACCTCGGCGCTCGCCATCACCTTCCCGTTCAACGTGCTCATCGGGATTCCCATCTACTTCGAGATTGCCCGGCGCCTCGCGCACTGAAGGAGCATTTGCCATGCAGACCACGCCCCTCACGCTCGTGACCATCATCGCCGAGGAGGTGCTGGAGCCTCAGCTCGCCCAGCTGCTCCTGGAGGACGGCGCGACCGGGTTCACGGTGACGTCCTGTCGCGGCGAGGGCTCGCGCGGGCTGCGCACGGGGAGCATGCCCGGAGGAAACGTGAGGCTAGAAGCGATCGTCGACGAGAGCTCGGCGGACCGGATCGTCGAGCACCTCGCGGAGCGATGGTTCACCAACTACGCGGTCATCGCCTGGCTGTCGCCCGCGCGCGTCGTGCGCGGAGAAAAGTACGTCGGCGAGAGCTCCCGCCGCTGAGGCGCGCGTCACGGACCGGTCGCGTCACGCGCCCAGACCTCGCGATGATCGCGGAAGTACGCTCCGAGCGAGCGCGCCCGACGGCCCAGCAGCCGCTCGAGCGTCGGATCGACGTGTGCGGCCTGCCCGAATCGCAGGCCCACGTGCAACACCGCCTGGACGGCCACCTGCCCCCAGGGCAGGCCGCGAGCGCGGAGATGGAACGCATAGCCGGCGATCGTCGCGGCGTCGTAGCGGATCACGCGGCCCAGGACCTCGGTGAGGTCGCCCGCGGCGGACCGGAAGTCGACCGCCTCGGGCCCGGTGAGCGTGTAGGCGGCCCGATCGTGCGCGGCTGGCGCCGCGAAGGCCGCGGCCGCGACTTCGGCCACGTCGCGCACGTCGACGAAGGCCACGCGCCCGCGGCCAGCGGGCACGTACACGCGGCCGTCTTCGACGATGTCCCTCCGGTAGGCATCGCCAAAGTTCTGCGCGAAGAATCCAGGCCTCAGGATCGTCCAGCCTGGGCCTCGCTTCAGATGCTGCTCCACCGCATGATGGGGAACGAGCTTGTTCTTCCCTGCGCCGGCGACCGAGAGAAAGACGATGTGCTCCACGCCTCGCCGTCGCGCCTCGTCGACGAGCGGCACCAAGGTGCTGCCCACGTCCGCGATGGCCGGCGGCCGCACCAGAAACAGCGCGCCGGCGCCGCTCACGCAGGAGAAGGTCGAGGCGTCGTGGTAGTCGAGCCTGACGATCTCGACGTCGTTCCCGAGCACCCGGCGCGCCCGCGCCACGTCACGCTCTGCGGCCCGGACCGTGAGCCCGAGGGCTCGAAGCGCGCCCACCACCTCACGGCCAACGTTGCCCGAGGCCCCCGTCACCAGCACGAGACCCACGACGGAGAGCGCTATCCGCGCCGGGCGGCGTCGATGGTCGCGACGTCGATCTTCTGCATCGTCATCATGGCGGCGAAGGCGCGCTTGGCCTCCGCGCCGCCTGCCGCGATGCCCTCCATGAGCGTACGAGGCGTGATCTGCCAGGAGAGCCCCCAGCGGTCCTTGCACCAGCCGCAGTCGCTCACCTTTCCGCCGTTGTCCACGATCGCGTTCCAGTAGCGATCGGTCTCCTCTTGATCATCGGTGGCGATCTGGAAGGAGAACGCCTCGCTCTGCTTGAACTGCGGGCCGCCGTTGAGACCGAGACACGCAATCCCGAGGACCGTGAACTCCACGGTCAGGACGTTGCCTTCCTTGCCCGCCGGATAGTCGCCCGGCGCCTTGTGAACCGCGCGTACTTCGCTGTTCGGGAACGTGGCGGCATAGAAGCGCGCAGCGGCTTCGGCGTCCTTGTCGAACCACAGGCAGATCGTGTTCTTCGCGATCATGATGGGCGAAGGCTAGCGCATTCCTTCCCCGCTAGGGCTCGCTCGTGAGCACCGCCCGACCGACCGCGGCGTTGAGCAAATGATAGGTCCGGATGTAGCCCGCCTCTTCCTCGATCTCGAGGCGCATCGCGTCGGAGAACGCCTGCTCGGCGTCGAGCACCTCGAGGAGGCTCTTCGCTCCGGCGGTGTAGGCCGCGCGGATCCCGGTACGCATCTCACCCGCGCCGCGGAGGAGCCCCTCGTTACCCTCGATGATCGCATTGTACGACGCGCGATACTCGGCGAGGGCGACCCGCACCTCGGCCTCTACCCGTAGCGCGCTCGAGGACTGGTTCGCGTCGGCGCGCATCACCGTGGCGCGCGCGCGGGCGATGCCACCCTGGTTGCGGTCGAGCAGCGGGAGCGTGCCGGAGAGGCCGAAGCCGTACGACCAGACGTTCGGCGCGCCGAGCGCCTGCGCCTGGAACTGGTGCGAGACGATGCCGACCGCAGCGAGGACCGGCAGCCCCTCGCGTTGCTCCGCGACCACCGCCGCGCGCGCCCGCTCGAGGTCGCGACGGCTCCCTTCGAGATCGGGCCGCGCCTCGAACGCCGCGCGGAGCGCAGCCTCCTCCGACGGCGGGGGCGCAGGGTGGTCGACGAGCGGAAAGCCCGCCGGCTCCGGCGTCGGCTCGTCCAGCCGCAGCGCGAGACACTCGCGAAGGCGCGCCCGCGCGCTCTCCAGCGCGGCCGCCGCGGACATCACCGCGCGGTGCGTGGTGAGGTGGAAGATCCGGACGCGCCCCAGCTCTGCGGCCGCGGTGTCGCCGGTCCGCGCGTTGGTCACGTCCTGCAACCGCCGCGCATGACCGTAGACCTCGGTCGCGAGCACCCAGAGGGCTCGCGCCTGCAGCACGTTGACGTACGCCGTCACCGCTTCGGCGATGCGCGTGCGAACCCGATCCGCGTGCGCCGCGCCGACCGCGTCGACCGCGAGCTTGTCTCGCGCGATGGCGAGGCTCCGCTTGCCGAAGACGATCCGATCGAGCGCGTAGCTGACGACGACGTCGAGCTGGGGTGGACCTCCGGTTCTCGCTTCGGTGAAAGGGCGCCCCGGGAACGGAACGAGCGACTGGGTGGCGATGAAGCTCGGGTTCTGCAGCGTGCTCGATCGCACGACCTCCGCCTTTGCCGCTTCGACGTCGGCGAGGGCCGCGCGGATCGCTGGATCGCGGAGCACGGCCAGCCGCACGATCTCCTCGAGGCTCACCGTAGGACCGGTCGCCGTGCCTGCGCGCACCGTTTCGGCCGCGAAGAGCTCCACTGCCTTCGGCGGCAGCGGCGCGCCGGCGCGTCCGGCGTCGGCAGCCGCGTGGGTCTCGGCTGCGGTGTACCCCGCGGAGAGCGGCCCCGCGCTCGCCGCGAACGCTGCCGCCGGGCGAGGCGTGTACGTCTCCGCGCAACCCAGCGCTCCCGCGACCGCCGCGACCACGACCGCCCTCAACGAATGTCCGCTCACGCGGCGATCGTATCGCTGTCGTCGATCCATGGGCAAAACGCCGGCAGTTCGGTGATCGAACCGTCGGCACACCGCGCGCCGGGCGGCGCAGTATCCTCGGGTCGCGATGACTCTTCTCCGACTCGCGAGCGCGTCCGAGGGCCGCGCGATCCTCGCGGCAGAGGATGACTTCACGCGCTCGCTCGGCGGCTTCGACCGCTCCTTCAGGATGCGCACGAGCGCGCCGGTCGACGACGCCGAGCTCCGGCGATTCCTCGGCGAGCAGGCGGTCGACTTCACCGCCGAGGAGGCGGCGGCGTGGGAGGAGACCATCACCGCGGTCGCCGAGGGCGCGCGAGGAATCGGCGGCGTCCTCCCGCGGGAGGTGCTGGTCGTGAAGACGACCGGCCGCGAGGAGCGCGACCACGCCTATACGCGCGCGAACGCGATCGTCCTGCCGGCGTCGCGCGTCCAGAGCCTCCGCGGCGAGCGCGCGCTCCGGCTCCTTGCACACGAGCTGTTCCACGTCGCGTCCCGCGCGTCGCCAGCGCTCCGCGACGCGACCTACGCTCTCCTCGGGTTCGTGCCGGTCGGGCCGATCGCGCCGCCGCCCGAGCTCGACGGCTGCCGGATGACGAACCCCGATGCCCACGGGCTCGGCCACTACTTGCAGCTCGGAGAGCGCGCGGTCGTCCCGCTCCTCGTCTGCCCGCTGCCGCTCGCGGACGTGCTCGAGCGAACGTCGGTGCTCGGCGTCGTGCACGCGAGGCTGCTCGAGATCGCCCCTGACGCGGGGACGGTCGTGCGCGATGCCGGCGGCGCCCCCGTTCTCATCGACCCGGAAGCGACCGAATGGTCCCGACGGATCGCGCGAAACTCGACGTACACCATCCACCCCGAGGAGGTCCTCGCCGACAACCTCTCGCTCCTCGTCCGCCGCCGCCTCGGCGCCGCGCCCCCGCCCCCCGATCCCGCCTTCCTCGCCACGTTCGAACAGGCGCTCAGCGACCGCGCGTGACCGGAGCGCGCCTTCATGCCGGTCATGTACGCTGCGATCGATGAACCTGCGAGCGCTCGTGTGCTGCCGCTGCGGCGGTCTCGGCGTCGCCGGCCGCGCGGACACGGTCGCCCGGATCGCGCTCGCGATCGCGCAGGACTTCGAGCGCGAGGCCGCGGTCTCGGTCACGCGCTGGTGCTGTCCCGTATCGCGCAAGCCTACCTTCTCGCGCTCGAGGAGCTTCGTACGAGCTCGTTCTACGATCTCGAGCTCCCTTTTCTGACCGTGAACGAGCGCGGCCCGGCCCACTTGCAGCGCAGGCTGACCGCGCAGCTCCTCGCCGAGCTCGCCCGGCGCGATCCGCGGCTCGCCCCGCCGCTCCCGCCGCAGCCGCGACCGGGCGAGTCCTCACCCCTGGCCACCGCGAAGAAGAAGGGATGGTGGCCGTTCTCCTGAATCGAAGGGCTCGGAGCTCGGTGGAACCGAGACCAACGAACCCGCGAGCCGAGAGCCCGCCCTGGGGCGCTCCCCACGGACGGTGTCGTTGCTCGCAGCGGCGAAGGGGAGCAAGGCTATGGCGAAGGCTCCCTTCGAGATCTTCGACGATACGGTGAAGACGGGCTGCATGATCAACCCACGAAGCGGCGTCTCGAAAGAGATCGCGGCACTCGTCTTCGACCTGCTGGTCGCCGGCAACTGGTGCCTGGTGACGGACGACGCGATCGTGGTCGCCTCCAAGGACAGCGTCCGTGGCCTCCCCCGCCCCGACCGCGCCATCCCTAGCGACTTCCCCATGGTCCCAGCACGCGTCGTCCTCGTCGAATCCCCCAACGAAGTCGCCCGCCAGCTCACCCGCTAGTCCTCATGACAGAACCGCCCGGGGGCGATAGGCGCGGTGATTGCCGTGATCTCGTTGGGGTTCGAGAGGCGCATCGACGTGTGACCAAGATCGCGCGCCACGCCGAAGATGATGACTCCCGAGAAGTGCACGCGATGAGTGGTTCGTTGCTTCGAGCGCCTCCCGTGCTCGCCGCGTGGCCGGATGCGATGGCCCAGCAGCGCGCGCGCGAGCGGCAGGAAGCGAAGGGCGACGACGCGTCGTGTGCCTCACAGCGAGGCGCGTACCTCGGCTTGCCGGCGCATCGCGCGAAGCGTGGCCTCGAGGCTGGCGACGGAACCCTTGGCCTCGAGGGCGGTGAGCTCCTCCGGCGTGAACGGCCGATCGGTGAGCGTCGTGCGGCGCCACGGGCTGGGGACGGCGTCCAGCCCGGCGCGGTACGCGCGCTCGAGGGTGGCGAGCTCTTCGAGGCATGGGGTCCAGTCCACGCACGCGATCTTCTCGAGCGGCGCCAGCGTCGCCTTGTAGCCCCTCAGGAGGGCCTCGATCACGGCAGTAGGAAAGCTCGCCGCACCACGCTCCTCGCGGCGCCCCGGCACGCTCGCCAGCTTCGAGAGCTCCGCCATCTCCTTCCGCATTTTCTCGACCGTCTGCGTGGCGACCCCTCGGCGGGCGTGGTCGAGCTCGACGTGGGGGCGCTGGTGGGCGGACGGGAACCGCGATCGGAGCGTCGCACGCCAGGTCCGGACCGCCGGCGTGACCTCGCGCGCACCGTCGATCTCCTTCAGCCAGGTCCCTACGCTCATCACGGTCATCGCGCCCCCGTTGCCACGCGCGAGCGCGAGCAAGCTGTCGACCGCCGTCATCTGCGCC
>JAYTBL010000842.1:0-3019 GCA_043736975.1 Polyangiaceae bacterium | reverse complement strand
TACGTGCTGCTGCGCACGACGTTCGGCGAGGTCGTCTCGCGCGACCGCGGCAAGACCTGGGACTGGATCTGCGAGCGATCGGTGGGCCTCGCCGGCGTCGAGGACCCGATGTACTCGATCACCGCCGACGGGACGCTCATCGGTTCGACGTTCCAGGGGCTGTCGATCTCGAACGACCGTGGGTGCAACTTCCGGTTCGTGGGCGGCGACCTCAAGGATCTCGTGTTCATCGATCTCACGTCGCGGCCGAGCACGCCCGGCACCGTCGTGGCGATGGCGAGCTCGTACGCCGGCTCCGACGACGCGATGACGACGTACTTCAAATCCACGCTCTTCGAGACCAAGGACGAGGGCAAGACGTTCGGCGTCATCACGCCCGCCTTCGATCCTGCGCTGCTCGCCGAGACCGTCGACGTCACCGAGAGCGATCCCGATCGCATCTACGTCACCGCGGTGCGCAACCCCGGGACGACGGTGAAGGCCGTGTTCCTCGTGTCGACCGATCACGGCAAGACCTTCGCGGAGTCCAGCTTTCCCCTGATCAACGACGAGCGCTCGGTCTTCATCGCGGGCGTCGACCCCACCAACGCCGACCGCGTGTACCTGCGTACCTCCAACGCTGCCGCCAAGCCGTCACGCCTCGTGGTGACCGATGACGCGGGCAAGACGTTCAAGGTCATCTTCACCGGCGTCGGCGCGCTCGCCGGCTTCGCGCTCTCCCCCGACGGCAAGCGGGTCTGGGTCGGCGGCCCGAAGGACGGCCTGCGCGTCGCGAGCACCAGCGACTTCCTCTGGCAGAAGCGCTCGGACGTGGAGATCGGCTGCCTCAAGCTCACGGGCGATGGTCTGTGGGCGTGCTCCACGGAGAAGAGCGGCTTCGTCGCTGGCCTCTCCACCGACGACGGCGCGACGTTCCAGCCGAAGCTCCGCTTCTGCGACATCCGCGGACCCCTCGAGTGCGCCGAGGGCTCGACGACCCGCACCTCGTGCGCGCTCGGCGACGACAACGGCAACCCGCCCCCCTGGCCATTGCAACGCGCCGGTCTGGGCTGCAGCGGGCCACCGCTGCCCGATCCCGCCGCCGGCGACGCCGCGGCCGACGCCGGCAAGCCGCCCGCGAACGGCGACGATGGTGACGGCGGCGGCTGCGCGGTCCGCGCCCCCTCCGCGAGCCCCTTCGCCGCGCTCCTGGTGGGCGTCGCCGCGACGATCGCCCTCCTCCGTCGCCGCCGCCGCTAGTGACTCAGACCTCGAACTCGGCTTTTTCGAGGATCTCGCGGACGCGCCACAGGAACGAGTTGGCGGCGACGCCGTCGACGATGCGGTGGTCGTAGCTGAGCGCCATGTACATCACGGGGTGGATCGCGATCTGGTCCTCGTGGTCCGGGCCCTCGACCACGACCGCCCGCTTCTTGATCTCGCCCATGCGCAGGATGCCGACGTTCGGCTGGTTGATGATCGCGCCGCCGAAGAGGTTGCCCTTGAGGCCCGGGTTCGTGACCGAGAACGTCGCGCCCGAGAGGTCGTCGACGGTGATCTTGCCCGTGCGCGCGCGCGTCGCGACGTCGTCGATGCTGCGGACGATGCCGCGCACGCCGAGCTCATCGGCGCGGCGGACCACCGGGACCACCAGGCCGTCCGGCGAGTCGACGGCGACGCCGATGTTCACTTCCTTGAAGATCACGAACGAGTCGTCGAGGACGCGCGCGTTGATGGTGGGGTTCTCGCGGATCGCCCGCGCCGCCGCCACCACCAGGAAGGCGAGCATGGTGAGGCTCATGCCCTCCTTCTTGTAGCGATCCTTGTTGGCCTCGCGGAGCCGCGAGGCGCGGAACAGGTCACACTCCGCGACCGTGACCACGTGCGGCGAAGCGAACTTCGAGTACGTCATGTGGTCGGCGGTGATGCGCCGGCGACGCGTGAACGGGACCACCTGATCGCCCGGCTTGGGGCGGTACGCAGGAACCTTGAACGAGCCGAACCCGGTGCCGGGGATGGGCGGAACGAAGCCGCCGCCCTGGTTGATCATCTGCGCGAGACCGCCGCCGGACGGGATCGCGGGCGCGGGCGGTGCAGAGGCGACGCGGATCTGCTCGCGCTGCGCCGGGGACATCGGGGGCTCGGTGCGGGGCGGCACGTCGACCCCGGCGCGGATGACGTCCTCGCGGGTGATGCGACCGTGGTCGCCGGAGCCGCGGACGTTCTGGAGATCGACGCCCTGCTCGAGCGCCGCGCGACGCGCGTTGGGCGAAGCGAGCGGGCCGAGCGCGCCCTGCGACGACGACGGCGCGGCCGCCTCGCTGCCCTTCGTGCTCGGGTTCTGCGAGACCGGCGCGGCGGGCTCCGGGGCCTTCGCGGGCGCGGCGAAGGTGCCCTCTTCGATCTGGCAGATCGCCGCCCGGACCGGGACGACGTCCCCCTCCTGCACGAGGAGCTTCGCGATGCGACCGGCAGACGGCGACGGAAGCTCGCTGTCGGCTTTATCGGTGGCGAGCTCGGCGAGCGGCTGGTCCTTGTGGACGACGTCGCCTTCCTTCACCAACCACTTCGTGAGCGTTGCTTCGGTGACGCTCTCACCGAGCTGCGGGACCGTGACGTCGATCGGCATTGGGGTTCGCACGCTATCGTAGGCACCGGCCCCTCGCAACGCGGTCAGTCATTTCCGGACGAAGGACGCCACGAAATATCCGTCGGTTCCGTGCTCGTGTGGCAAGAGGCGGAAGGAGGTGGCTCCGGCGGGCGCTACCTGCACCGGGATCGCAGCATCGAAGGGCGCGGGGAGGAGACCGAGCTCCTCCGCTCCCGCGATCACCTCCTCGGCCTCCTCGCGGAGCACGCTACACACTGCATAGACGAGGCGGCCTCCCGGGCGCACCAGCGCTGCAGCGCGCGACAGGATGCTCTTCTGCAACGCCGCGAGGCCCGCGAGATCCGCCGCGGTGCGGCGGAGGAGCAGCTCGGGCCGTCGGCGGATCGTCCCTGTGCCCGAGCACGGTGCATCGACGAGCACGCGATCGTA
>JAYTBL010000841.1:0-7506 GCA_043736975.1 Polyangiaceae bacterium | reverse complement strand
CGGCACGACCGCGTCGCGCTGTTCGACGAGCGTCACGAGCTCTCCTCGTCGAACGCGGGCAGTGCGATGCCCAGTATCTCGTGCGCTTTTTTTTGGAGTGCGATCAGCCCTCTGCGATCTGCAACTTGCGCTTGAGGACGGTGTTCTCCTTCTCGATCGCGAGGAGGCGCCGGTCCTTGTCGTCGAGCTTGGCCTTTCGCCCAAGCTTCTGCGATGCCAGCCCGACCGAGCCCCGCGCGCGGACCTGCTGGCGCCACGACGACAGATGCGAGCTGGAGATCGCCTCCTGGCGGAGCAGCGCCTCGAGCGCCCCACGCTCGCCGGACGCCAGCGCAGCGTCGGCCGCCTTCAGCAGGCGTAGCTTCTCCGAAGCCGTAAATGGCTTGCGAACGACCTCCGAGGAAGGACTTTCAGGATCAAGAATCGGGGAAGGCTTGGGCACGTTCGAGGAACCATTCTCCGCCCATCGGTACAGATATATCCAGAGGGAGCTGTCTCACGTCACGTTGACACAGGGGGCATCGAGCTCGACGCGCTCCGCGCCCACCTCTACCTTCGGCATCCGGAAGCGGCCCTGCGACAATGGCTTGTAGTAAAGGACGAAGCCGTTGCGGTCCCAGACGAAAATCTCCACGCGATCGAGCCGTCGCCCATCGAATACGAAGAGATGCCCGTCGAAGGGGTTGAGCTTCCAGACTCCGCGGACAATCGCGACGAGGCCGTCGTGACCTCGTCGCAGATCTACCGGTTCGGCCGCGAGATACACGCGAACGCTCGCCGGCAGCGTCAGCATCGCGCGCGGAGCTCGCCGACGAGCGCGCCGACGTACGCGACGTCCGTGCCGACCTCGACGCGGACCTCCACGTTCGACACCGTGATCACAACGGCCGTCGCCCCGGGCATTCCCGCCGACAGGCCGACGACCTCCACGGGAACCAGTCGAACTTCGTCATGCGCCTTCAGCGACGGCGCCGGCAGCGCGTTACGAAGATGCCAGCGCCACCATCGCAACGTCGCAGGCGGGATGCGCCGCTGCCCTCAGAACCGCTCGAGCGGCTGCCCTGATTGGTCGGCGTTCCGCTGAAACTGGAACCTTGTCCGGCGATCGTCGTGAAACGCGCGTTACGTCTTCTCTCGGCTTTCGCCTTGACCGCTTGCGCGACCTATTCGCCCCCCGAGCATGCGCGCGACGAGGATCACGATCTTGATCTCGATGTCGACGGCCGGGCTCTCGAAGGTCGCAGTCACCTCCGCGTCGCTTGGCAGCGTGAAGGGCGCTTGTCGACGCGCATACGCCCGATGTCGGCGAGCGCGACGAGGCGCACCGGGTTGGACGGAATGATCTCGTCCACCTCGAGCGACCCGAAGAACCGAGAGAGCATCCGCCGCAGATGGCCCATCGTGCCCTTCGAGAGCCCCTTCACGTTCGCGGTGCGGAGCACGACCCTAATGGTCGCCTTCTTCACTTCGGTGACCGTGAGCGGCCCGACCTCGGGGAAGATGTGATGCACGAAGTAGCCGAGCTCAGTGTCGGCCATCGCGACGCCGCTCGCCTTCCGCCGCTTGCACCAGTCGCGCGCGGACTGCTCTACGGTGTCGACGCGCACCGCCTCCTTCCGCACGCCGTCGGCGACGATCGTCCCGCTCGCGAGGCCTCCCACGACCTTCGCGAGCTTGCGCTTCGCCAGGAGGCGCTCGGACGCGCGGCAAAAGCTCTGGCCGCGAAAACGCAGCCGTCAGACCGACCGGACGTGCAGACGTCGTCTTCCGACGTCGTCGGTGCTCGCTCGATCGCAGAGGTGATCTTGGAGCGCATCCGCAGCGCTGACGCCTTCGTCGCAGACGTCTCGCTCGTCGTCTCACCACGAGAACACGGGCCGGGCCGCTGGCAGCGAATCCGCCCCCTTCTCGATCTCGTAGGGGGCGCGCCGAGGAAGCCACCGCGACCGACGCCGAATCCGAA
The DNA here is from genome assembly GCA_043736975.1 of Polyangiaceae bacterium. Classification (GTDB taxonomy): domain Bacteria; phylum Myxococcota_A; class Polyangia; order Polyangiales; family Polyangiaceae; genus Labilithrix. The sequence continues at coordinate 5,543 of JAYTBL010000841.1, read as the reverse complement.
CGTGCTCGTGGAGACTGGCTACGCGCTCCACGCGCTCGGTGAAGGTCGGTCGGTGCTCGTCGCGAACACCGCGTTTGGACGCATCGAGGACCTTCCGTTTGATCTTCGCGGTCGTCTCTCGTTCACGTACGACGCGCAGCCCTACGACTTGGTCCCGCTGAACGACCTCAGCAACCGGAGACGAGTATTCGGATCACGGTGCGGACTTTTCCGGACTTCCCGCTGCGCCTCACGTGGCTCGGCCTCGAGGAGGCGGGAGGGCACGGCTTCGCACCGGCCGACTTCGGGCCGCAGATCGGACCTCCGATTCCACCGCGCGACTCGCGCAACTTCATGACGTTCCAGCGATCGTCGAGCCGCAACGACGTGACGGGGGTACGTGCTGATGTCGTGCTCACCCGTCGAGAGGACGACGCTGCGGATGCCCCGCTGGCGGGTTCGATCGCGCAAGGATGGGCGGTCTCGGGTCGGCGGAAGTTCGATGCGGAAGCCCACGCCGCGACCGCTCTTGCGTTTGCTCAGCGCGGCCCGGAGCGACTCGCCGACGACTCGCCCGGTCTGCTTCTCTCGACGGGATCTCAGGTCGAGAAGTCGGACGGCGCCACTTCCGGTCGCGAGCGACAACCTTCGTGACGACCGCGCGTGGAAGATGCGAGAAATGTCGGCGCTATGTCATGGCACGCTCGCTGCACGAAGGTGCTGGATGCGCAGCGTAAGGTTCGGTCTCCTTGGTCTCCTTGGTTCGGTAGGCATCCTGGCCTGCGCGGCTCCGCCCGAGGAAGCGTCGGACGGCGCCAGTCAAGCCGTCTCGACGGAGTCGTCGAAGGATGAGGCCGGTCGGAAGACGTCGTCCTCCACCTGCAAAGCTGTCGTCACGATCGACGGGGCGACGGCGCGCACCACGTCGTGCTCGGCGAGCACCGCGTTGGGCCGAAGCGTCACCGCGTGGGTGGGCCTGGACAGCGGCATGCTCACGCTGACCAACTTGATCCCCTCCAAAGAGTACCCGCAGCTCTCCTCGAACGGCGGAGCCGGTCCGCTCCTGACGTTCGAGGGGTCGGCGTCTTGGACGAGCGCAGGTCCTGGCGCCTGGAACGAGGTCGCGCGCGGACCAACGGGACGCGACCTCGCGCGCATCACGGGCAGCGCCACCGTTGCGGACGCGAAGCGGAACATGCACGGGGTCTCCTTCGACATGTCCTTCTGAGTGCATGCCGCGTCGCCGACGTGGCCGCGTCGCAATGGTTCAGCGTTCCGTGAAGACGTCCGCGCCCCGCGCAACCGGCTCGAACACGCGGACCGAGAAAGGTCCAGAAGGACTGCGCGCCCGTGCCTGCGTGCGGACGGCTGCTTCGGTGATCGCCGTGCCACGCCGTGCCGTCGCTCCGCCAGCGACGTGGTGGAGCTCCGATCAACGCTCCTTTCGTCGCAGGATCTCGAGGTTCGCGGACGCCACAGCCTGGTACGACGATTGCTAACCTGCTCGGCATGAATTCAAAGCACACGAACTCGATGCTTGCCGGGCTGACCATCGTGCTCCTCGCGGCGTGTGGCGGCGAGACCTCGTCCGCCGTTGCGGGGCCCTCGCCGTCCGCATCTTCGCCAACGGGTCCCCCGACCCAAGCGCCAGACAACGGCTATCCGCTCGTCGAAGCGACGCAGAGGTGTGATTCGATGGCCGGGCTCACGCTCGAGAAGCTTCGACCGAAGCTCACCCCGCCTGGCCCCCACGCCTACGTCTTGACCTACCCGGACGGACGGTCCACGCCGGCGACGTTGACGTTCGGAGCGTACGGCGAGGCGCGCTGCAACCCGGGCGGCTTCGCAGGCGCGGTGCCAGTGAACACGACGGTCCGTCTGCCTATCAGCATCGCGATCGCGACCGACGATGGTGTCCTCGTCGGCTCACTCGATGGCGAGGTTACCTTCTCTGCCTCGAAGCTCGGAACCGGCCAGAACCCGGTCATCCCGTCGTTCTCGGCGGACGGTGAGTCCTCGCGCTTCCGCGGAAGCTGGACGCCCTCGTTGCACGAGGAAGGCTATGACGGCCATAGCGTGCGCCTTACCGAGGCCGGCGCGGGTGATCAAGATTCTACCGTTGAGTCGAAAGCGGCGCTGGACGTCTCCGAGATCAACTTCATGCGGAGCCCCTACAGCCAGGTGGGCGCCCGTATCGGCATCATGCGCGCGAAGATGTGAATGCCCCGTGAGGCACGGGTTTTTCGGCTCGCCGGCCATGGTCGCCAACCTGCTCGTAGGTCGAGGTGCCGTCCGCCGGGCCGATGGCCACGTGCGTCGTCCCGGCGCTCTTCACGCGGTAGACGACGAAGCCGTCGCGACCCACGCCGAAGCGCGCTCTCCCTCGCTACGTCGAGCAGGAGCTCCGACGCTACATCGTAAGCCATCCGCCGATGACGTACTTGCGGGGGCGCCGACGTCGTGGTTGTCGGCTACGAGAAGGAGCGCCGGACGGTGACGCTGTTGGCGGAGGCGCCCGTGTCGGTGGGGCCGGCGCCCAGGCAGCATCGCTTGGACTTTTTGCCGGAGCCGCAGGGGCAAGGCGCGATGCGCGATGTACGCGAGCCGGCGAGTGAGCGCGCCGCGGGCTCGGCCGTCGACGGCGCGGCGTGTCGGAGGACGGCGCGGCGCGCCTCCCCCCTCCGAAGCCGAAGGCGCTCCAGGAGCTCGCGCGAGAACGCCGCGAAGGGCTCGCGTGCTGCCGGCGACGTGACCTCGATCAGCGATGGCTGGCGTGCGAGATCGGCGTCGGCTTCGCCGATGACGAGCGGCGCGGAATTGTCCGTGCGCAGTCGGTAGAGGGTGAGCGCGACCGAACTGCAGTCACACGAGAGCGTCGGGCAGTAGCGATCGATGACCCAGTAGATCTCGGCGTCGTGCTTGAAGAGGAGGTCCCAGTCGGCGGGGAAGAGGTCTTTGAAGGCGACCATGAGGCCTGGCTTGGCGTTCGCGAGTACGCGGCGCGCGGCGGTCTCTCGGTCGCGTTGGGCAAGGGCACGCCAGGCGCGCTGCCTCACGTGATCCATGCGCGACTCGAGTCGCGCTTCGAGCTCAGGGTGATCCGAGAGGAGAGCGCGTGCCGCGTCGTCGTCTGCGGTGCAGGCTCCGGTCTCGAGACGGCAGATCACGCGGGCCGGGTCGCCGGTTGCGAAGAGTGCACCGTCATCGTCATCCCGCTCGACGGTTAGAACATCCAGGACAACGGTGCGCTGCTCGACGTCGAGCGCTTCGAAGCGCGCCTCGACCCATAAGCCCTCATGCTCGTCGTCAGGCGGGGAGACCAAGAGCGGACCACCCGCATCGAGCGAACGACCGTCCACGCGATGGACGTTGTCCGGCGCGCGAGCGCGCGTCGAGCGAGGACGCCGCGATCAGGCCGCAGTGCGATCGCTCGCCTTGGCCGCCGCCGCGGCCTTTTCGGCAGCGAGCGCGCGTGCGAAGGTCTCGGGGACGAGCGCGACGGCATCGCTGTCCCCGGCGAGGATCTTCGCGAGCGTCTCGCGAAGGTAGCGCCGCGGATCGAGCCCCATCTTCCTGCAGGTGGTGAGGAGAGTGAGGGCATCGGCAGCGCGACGCGCGCTCGCGTCGTGGCCGACGAAGAGCCAGGTCTTTCGATCGAGCACCCAGCGTCTCAGGCCACGCTCGACTTCGTTGTTGGTGAGCTCCATCAAAGGATCGACGAGAAATCTCGTGAGCCGCGCCCACTGCTGGTGGATGTATCCACAGGCCCTTCCGAGTGGACTCTTCGGCTCGGCTTCGCCGCGTATGGATGCGGTCCAGACGCGGAGTTCCTCGACGATCGCCACGCTCAAAGACTGTCGCCGCGCGAAGCGCTCCTCGGTCGTCTCGCCGCATCGGAGCGACTCGGCGTCGACATGAAACAGCCTGGCAAACAGGTCGAGGCCTGCCAGCGCACGGCGGTCGCCGCCGCGAAGGGCTTCGACGAGCCCGCGTCGCGCGTGGGCGTTGCAGCCGCCACGCTTGCCACCGGCGCGCTCGACGCAGTTGTTGGTGGCGGAGCCGTCGCACATGACGCTAGCGAGCGTACGGCCGCGAAGAAGATCGTCGATGTGCCGCGCCTCCGCCGTCGGCGCGAAGACGAAGTACGCGTACTGGTGATCTCCTTCGATGAGCCAGAGCGCGCCGGTGCGGATGCCGAGCGGGTGGGTGACATCGAGCACCTTCATGCTGGTTGCGTCGAGGGCGGTGAAGGACGACGCCAAGGCGCGCTCCTTGATGTGCTCGACGACGGGCTCGAAGCGATCGATGAGCGCGCCCACGCTCGAAGCGAGGGTATTCGCGCTGAGCGGCACGCCTTGCTGGCGCGCGTTACGCTGCATGCGTTCCCAGGGGACGCCATCGTCGTAGTGGTCGACGAGCGCCTGCACGAGCAGCTCGTCGCCGAGCACTCCGCGAGCAACGACCTCGTCGGGCTTCGGCGCGCTGACGATGTATGCGTGGCACCGGCCGCAGGCGCACGTCTCGCGCAGCTCCTGCTCGACGACGAACTCGCACGGCCTCACCGCGAGCTTCTCGGTCGTCTTGAAGCCGAGCGTCTTGGTGGGCCTCTTGCAGGCCGGGCATACCCGGTCGGCGTCCGCTACGCGCGACGTCGCGCCCGGGACGCGCAGGAGGTCGCATGGGAAGTTGGGCCGACCGTGGGAGTGCCGCTTCCTCTTCTTCTTCGCCGGGACTTCGGCGATGGCCGGGATGAGGGCAGGCGGAGGAGGCGGATCGGGAGGTCCCTCGAGCTCCGTTGCTGCGCCGCCCTTGTCGGCGCCGCCCGCGTCGTTTGCCGCCGTCCCGAACATCAACGGGAGCTCCAGCTGGAGGCGGTGGAGCGTCTCGCTCGGGGGCCGCTTCCGCGAGGCGGCGGCGATCTTCGTCATCAGCTCGGTGTTGAGCTCGCGCATCCTCTGGAGGAGCGCGAGCACCGAGACGATCATCTCGGCGATGGCGCCGCGCGCGACCATCTGGACGATGAAGTGACGGATCGCTGCCAGGTCGGGCGCCAACGCCTGCGCCCCGACGTCAATCGTCGCCCTGGGCGACGCGTCCGTGTGCGACGGCGCGGGCGAAGTCTTGTCGGGTCCCCTCCTCGTCCGCGCCATTGACGTAGCTGTACTCTGCACGCGAGCGCGACGCGCATCTCCTTCAGATCTCCGAATCACGTCGTGGTCGTCACCGTTGGCGCGCTCGCGAGCGTGCGCGTGAGATCGGAACGCGGAGTCCATCGCGCGCGGCGGCGCGCGCCCTTCAATTCGATGCCCTCGAGTACCAAGAGCAGCTCCGCGGCTTCGATCGCGACGCGGCCGTCGGCGTTCTCCCAAGGCACGCGGAGTAGTCGCGCGTGGTTCCACATCGATCGCGAGGGCGACTCCACGCCGATCCTGCTCGCGCTCAAGGCTACCGAGCAGGACTTCACGGTGCGAGGGAACTGGAACCGCAAAGTCGAACAGCATCTTGGCACGTTGCGCCGCAAGCTCGCCTACTCGGAGCACCGAGGCAGCTACGAGCTCGACGTC